>NZ_CAXRDQ010000079.1:0-110952 GCF_964229365.1 Abyssibacter sp.
GGGCTTCCGAACCCACCGGCATCTGTTTGCCATCATCCACCTCATCGCCGGCAAGCTCACACACCTGCCAGCACCGCCCTATGCGATGCCGGTCCCTGGGCGGTGAATTGGAGTGATTCCACACAAAACGTTATGGAGCCCTTTTTCCTGACGAACAAAGCTAGACGAAGATACTTCCAAATAATTGCCGATACTCACCCAGCATACGCTCCTCGGAAAATTCAGAAAGACACTTGGCCCGATTATACGCCCCCATCTCCGCCCGCAAATGGGGATCCGATACTAACTTCTTTAAATAGCGATACATGTTTATGGCATCCCCAGGCTCAAAAAGGAAGCCGCCCTTTCCATGATCTATTACTTCAGGCATTGAGGAGGCGTTAGTTGTCAATACAGGCAGTCCGCTAGCAACTGCCTCAAGCAGCGCTAAACTCAAACCTTCTCTACGACTTGGGAGGAAGAACACATCCGCTTCATGGTAAAGCGCTGGCATTTCAGAATGGGGCCGCCGGGCCAGCGCCTTGACACGCGCAGATTGGGGAATAGTTGAAACCGCCGAACTGCGGGTGCCACTTGTGTACTGAAGCACTACGTTCTCAGGTAACGCGTCGACCAGATGTAACAAATCAGACAGCCCCTTTCTAGGAGACGGATTGCCGGAGAACAGCACCCTGACCGGCCCATCCAGACGCTCCTGATCCAAGGGGCGGAAACGCCGAGTGTCGACGCCATTGCGAATCACAAGCAGCTTTGTCGCCACATCATGGTGAGTGAGTACCAAGTCGGCTGTAGCTCGGCTCACCGCTGTTAATACCGTCGCACGACGCAGTGCCGCCTCCACTGCTGACGCCAGCACTCTTTGATAATAGTGACGACGTAGAATGCCCACCTGCCGGCAGTAAACGTCATCCAAGTAATAATTGTGAAACGTCGCAACAAGCTGTGCGTCCGGATGTACCACCCATGGCCCCAACTCAGGAAGGGAATGTGCTAGCTCCGCAGGTTCACGAGCGACAACCTGACAGAGCCGAGGATACAATCCCATCATGGGGGACAATGCGCGAACCCGATAGTTGTCAAGCTTTGCTTGCAATTGACGATGAAGGACTAATACACCGCTGCCTGCAACTACTGGCGCATCAATATTCACTTTTACGACCCCACATAGCTTTAACGCCGTTCTGGCGACATACCGAATCGGCACCGCGCAAACTCGATCCACGCCGTTATTTTCAGCACGATAGCTACTATCAAAACGCAAACTTTTTCCAATGCGCTGAGCCTCGGATGCTTAAGAATCCATATAGCGGCAACAACTGGCGAACGATGAGGGGCGAGCGCACTGGCTGGATCCCTTACCAAGCCCAGATCTCTAATCATCCACCGCCCCGCCGCCGTTCTCCGTGTCTGACGAATAGCAGCCCCAAGCTTTGTGCGGGGCCATGTCTCTACCATAGACGCTTCAGCGTAAATCAATTGCGCGCCGAATTGCTGCGCGCGTGCGCCCCATTCTCTATCTCCACCCGAAAACAAGCGCTCATCGAATTGCCCAATGCGCATGAATAGCGCCTTGGAACAAAGCAAATTTGCAGTAACTGCAAAACCGCTAGAGACGATGTTTTCTTTCTGATAGAAACCAGTGAGGTATTGATATAAGCCAGTTGGCGTACGGTGTTCTGGCTCTCGGATCACGACGTTCCCTCCGACGACAACACCACCATCGTGTAGCGACAGCGCTCGCATGCCTTCGGCCAGCCAATTCGACGCGGGGGCACAGTCTGCATCAGTGAACGCCAATACGCGCCCTCGCGCGATACCAACCCCTGCATTGCGAGCCGCGTATGACCCGGGCGTGTGACATACGATGACTTGAAGCAGGAACGGATATGTTGATGGATCAAGGCCGATAGGTAATGACGAACCATTGTCTACAACAACCACCTCGAACGCTTCGGGCGCATAGCTTTGCCGTAGCAATGATTTGAGGCATCGTTTCAAGCCAACGAGGTCATTGAATACCGGAATAATTACGCTGACAGCCAAATGGTCCGAATGCTCAGGCACATCTCAACCTTTTCTCACGTGGGCCAGCTACTCCCTCGTTCCGGACTGCAATCAGCCAGGCCGCGTGGCAACTACGTAATATCCGCATAACTCCACCCGGACAAAACAAGCACACAGACGTTACGTAGAAATCCGCTTCACTCTTTATTTTCTACCTACTATGCTCGCTTGGCTCACAAGACAATAGACGCGAATACACTTGCACTCCATATCTATTTCGGATTCATAGTTGCGCGCAAATGACCCCCCCCGAATCCCGAGCACTCGGTGGGTTGACTTGCCTTCTCTAATTCTTTCTGTAATGACTCTATTTACTTTCTATAGGCTACAATGCCAAGCCTACTCTGGGAGAGACAGGAACCCCCGAGTGGTTCGCACTGGAGTTTGACTATCGACGAACGAGATAGACCAACGTCGGTAGCAGAGGCTTGATAGCCGCCCGCGTCCAGAGTGGAATGCCTTCCAGCGCCCTGATGAGCCGCGCAGCCTGCCCCTCGATCTCCTGCAATGCTTTCGCTGCCTCAAAGCCCATGTGTTGGAATTCGAGGCCCGAAGACTGCAGCATTCGTTCAAGCTGACCGGACTGCAAGGGCTCGCAATCATAAACCTGCCCTTTCCCGGCCAAACGCAAATAGGGAGTCCGCAAACTGCGCGGCAACCAACTAAGTAACGCAAGCTGGTAGTGCGGTTCGACGAGCATCCAGCGATTGGGTACGGCAAGATATCCAACTCCGTCCGGCCGAAGCACTCGCCTGATTTCCTGTAGATGGTGAGACTGAGAGCTTAGGTCACCGACGTGCTCGATCACATGATTGGAAATCACTACATCAAACGAAGCATCACAATACGGAAGTTGCGTACTCTGCACCTGAAGAAATTCAAAACCATCACGAACAATCCGATGATCACAAACATCAACGGCAGAAACGTCGAATTTGAGAGAGGCATTAGTCGCAAAGTAGTGGGCGATGACACCCGAACCCGTACCGATCTCAAGCAAACGAAGCCGCGACGACTGTTCGGGCAAACCAAGCAACGCCTCGATTTTCTTCGCCTTTAGGACCCGCGTATCGAGATCCAGTGCGGCGTGAGAATTGCGATGGATCATTTGGCAAAGCGCCAAGTGGACGGGTACTCCATCACCTCTAGCAACATTCTCCCGAATATCGTCCATGTAGCCTGCTCAGCCACGGACACACTACTCGTGGTCCACGCCCTAGTATCCCCAATCATCTCAACGATAGCCCGCGACAAGCCAAGATAGTCGCCTGGGCGCAACAGCTGCCCGGATTGTCGATTTGCCACCGCGTCTCTTATACCACCCGTCTGAAATGCTGCAGTCGGCAGACCATGAGCCGCTGCCTCCAATGTAACCATGCCGAACCCTTCCGGATCACCGGCAACCTCGCGAACCGGAAATACGTGCACATCGGCGACACCATAGGCAACCGAAAGCTGTTGCCGATCATGAATCGGCCCAGCGAAGCGCAGCGCCGTCTCCACACCCGCTCGCCGTGCAGCAGCGCGTATGTCATCCGGAGTCTGGACCGCCGCCCGCAGTGCCTGGGTCGGAGCTTCGCCCACGATGAGGAAGACAACATCCGGAATCGCTTCAATGACCGATGGCAAACCGTATTCGACGAATTCAGCTAGGCCCTTTCTGGCTGTCAGACGCCCTACGGCAATCAATACATGGGATGCGGGCAACCTGTGCTGTTGGCGAAATGCCGTCAGCTCATCGGGGGTAACAGTTGGCGGCGGCATCGTCACTCCGGGACACACGCGCGTCATGCGCTCGGGTGCAATTCCGATGGCCCGACCGAGTGCGAGAGTAGCCGAACTATTGGCGACTATGTGATCCAATCTTCGCAGCACAGGCCTCCAAAGTCGCCGATACAGGACATGTTCGACCGCCAAATCCAGACCGTGAACGTAGGCACAGGCCCGGGCATGAGTCAGGCGTCCCGAAACCCACGCGGCCGGTGCCGTGAGTCCGCTGCCCGCAAGCACAACGTCTGGCTTCCAGTGTTTGGCGACTCGAATAGCACGGATTGCGCTCAGGAGCAGGAAGCTCCACAGAGGCGAGATCGGAATTTCGTCGACCTGCACGGATGATGGTGCCTGCGCTGCTGACCCTTTCGGCGCGATTGCACGCACATCCGCTGCCTTGGCCAGTTCGTCTGCCATATGCCAATTCAACCGCTCCATACCACCGAGCATGGGGGGAAAGTTGCGCGTGATAATGAGAATACGTGGTCGAAATGTCCCGTCCCCGTCGCGAGAGTGCTGGGCAGACTGAGAATTCCTACTCACGCGAGCGAGCATATACTAGCGATGTGATCTGCTCGGAGATCAGGCCGATAAGGAAAACGATCACGGAGGCACTCATCAGTAACACGCTCATGTTCGTGAAACGCCCTGCCGCCAGGAAGGTGTAGATGTAGTTGGCGATCCCGAGTCCAAAAAACAGCAGACTGGCCGGAAGGAACAGTTTGAGCGGAGAGTACAATGTTGCGATGCGAAAGATAATCAACAGAAATCGGGTGCCGTCCCGCAGAGGGCGGATGTGGCTGATCGAACCCTCTTGACGAGCACGGACGTGAATCGGCTCATACGCCACCGCATACGCACTGCGAAAAAAGGCCATGGTACTGGTGGTCGGATAGGAAAACCCGTTCGGCAACATATGTAGGAATTCGCGAAAACGCGCGGCCCGTACCACCCGAAAGCCCGAGGTCAGGTCAGCCACTCGATGGCCTGTCATCCAGCTTGCCAGAAGATTGTAGAGTCCGTTCGCAGCACCGCGAGAGACACTGGCTTGACCAGATCGATCCCGCGATCCAACAACAAGATCGTAACCATCTCCCAGCCGAGTAAGCAGTCGGGGAATATCACTCGGATCATGCTGGCCATCGGCGTCCATAAAGATTAGGACCTCGCCACTAGCCGCACGCGCACCGCGCTTGATTGCAGCACCGTTACCCATCGAATAGGGGGCACTGAGGCATCGCACGCCCGCAGCCTGACAGATCTGTTTAGTCTCATCTTTCGATCCATCATCGACGACGATAATCTCGGCGTCCGGTATTACATCCTTGAGATTAGCCAAGACGCTCGGCAGAGACGCTGCCTCATTCTTTGCCGGCAAAATGACGCTGATATTTCTTCCAGAGGGTGTCTCTTCGATAGTCATACGCGATCGACCCTTACGCCGGCCGCCAAGCAGGCGTCACGGTCTAGTAATCCCTTCACGTCAATAACCGGAGCGTCTGGACTGTTGCACCACCCGGCAATTGCCGCGAGCGTCAGGCGGCGAAAGGAACGGTGGCCAACAGCGAACACGACGGCGGAGATATTGGTTAGTTCGTCCACCGATGCGCTAACGACAACGTTAGCGCTACTACCACTAACCTCAGATAAGTCGGCCACTGGATCAACCACGATGACGTCCGTGCCGAAGTCCACCAACTCATCAATCAGATCAAAGACTCTGGAATTGCGCGTGTCTGGGCAATCCTCCTTGAACGTAACACCAAGCACAGCCACCCGAGCACCTGCTATCGAGCAACCAGCGTGTATCATCGCCTTGATCGTACGTGAAGCCACGTAGCGACCAAAGTTATCGTTAATCCGGCGCCCCGCGAGGATAACCTCCGGGTGGTAACCGATAGCTTCGGCCCTGTAGGTTAAATAGTACGGGTCTACGCCGATACAGTGTCCACCGACCAGCCCTGGCCTAAACGGAAGAAAGTTCCACTTGGTCCCCGCAGTCTCGAGCACGTCCAGCGTATCAATGCCCAGGCGGTTGAAGATGATCGCCAGCTCGTTCATCAGCGCAATGTTGAGGTCGCGCTGGGTATTCTCGATAACCTTCGCCGCCTCCGCCACCGGGATGCTCTTGGCCCGGTACACGCCGGCTTCGACAACACGCTCATACAGTGACGCCACCTGAGCCAAAGTCGTCTCGTCTTCAGCAGCCACCACTTTGACGGTGTTCCGAAGCGAATGCTCGCGATCCCCGGGGTTGATCCGCTCCGGCGAGTAGGCCATCCGGAAATCCTTCCCCCGCGTATACCCCGAGCAGCGCTCGATCAAAGGAGCCAGCCATTCATCTGTCAGGCCAGGATAGACGGTGGACTCAAGGACAACGATGCCCCCCCGCTTAAGGTGTTCCCCGACCGCGCGACCCGCCGCCTCCAGGGGTCGCAGATCAGGCTGCTTCGCCTCGTTAATCGGCGTCGGCACGGCGATGATCACCACGTCGGCCTCGCTCAACAAGCTGGCGTCGGCGGTAAACTCTAAGCGCTCTGCGGCCGCGAAAGCCTCGGGCGGCGATTCGCGAGTGGGATCGCTGCCGCCGCGCAGAACGTTTATACGCGCCGAATCGCTATCGAGCCCGATCGTCCGCAGATGCTGACCGAATGCAAGGGCGAGTGGCAGCCCTACATATCCCAAGCCAATGACGGCAACGGTCTCCACATACCCTCCCAAGTAGCCAGAAACGACATCGGGCGCCGAAGCGCCCGATGTAATTATGACATTGTCCTGCGTGGCTTACGCGTCTTCCGACTGCGAAGCGGCGGGACGATCGACCAACTCCACATACGCCATCGGCGCATTGTCACCCGGCCGGAAACCGCACTTGAGGATCCGGATGTAACCACCAGGACGCTCTTTGTAGCGAGGACCCAGGTCGGTGAACAGCTTGCCAACGGTTTTCTTGTCGCGCAGACGGTCAAAGGTGATCCGGCGGTTATGCACGGAGTCGGCCTTCGCACGCGTGATGAACGGCTCGGCGAAGCGACGCAGCTCCTTCGCCTTGGGCAAGGTGGTGCGAATCATTTCGTGCTCGAACAGCGAGTTGGCCAGGTTCTGCATCATCGACTTGCGATGACCCTGCTCGCGTCCAAAGTTGGTTCCAGCGTTACGATGCCGCATGGCTCTCTATCTCCAGTCCCGGCCTGATTTAGGCCGATTCGCCGGCGCCGACTTTCGGAGGCGTCCAGCTGTCCAGTTCCATACCGAGTCCGAGGCCGTGGCTTTCCAGCACTTCCTTGATCTCGTTCAGTGATTTCTTGCCGAGGTTCGGTGTCTTCATCAATTCGGTCTCGGTGCGCTGCACCAGGTCACCGATGAAGTAGACGTTCTCCGCCTTGAGGCAGTTGGCCGAACGGACCGTGAGATCCAGCTCGTCAATCGGCTTGAGCAGCATCGGGTTGATAACCTCAGTGGGCTCTTCAACCGTTGCGGCGGCTTCGGCGTCCAGGTCAACAAACACGGCAACCTGATCACGCAGGATCTGCGCGGCAGTCTGCACGGCATCACCGGCTTCGACGCTGCCGTTGGTGTCGATGTCGAGAATCAACTTGTCCAGATCGGTGCGCTGCTCGACACGGGCGCGTTCCACTGCGTAGCTCACGCGACGAACCGGCGAGAACGATGCGTCCAGGCGCAGGCGACCCACGCCGGAGCCTTCTTCTTCGCTCACCTTGGCCACGCTGGCAGCCGGCTGGTAACCACGACCGGATGCAATCTTCAGCACCATCGACAGCTTGCCGCCGGTGAGGTGCGCGATCACATGATCCGGGTTCACGATTTCGACGTCGTGATCCACGGTGATGTCACCCGCAGTCACGACACCGTCGCCGTCCTTGGACAGACGCAGCTCGGCCGTTTCACGAGCGTTTAGACGAACCGCCACGCCTTTGAGGTTCAGGAGGATATCCAGGACATCTTCCTGTACACCTTCGATGGTGGTGTACTCGTGCAGCACGCCTTCGATTTCGGCTTCGACAATCGCCGCGCCAGGAATCGAGGACAGCAGAATGCGTCGCAGCGCATTACCGAGCGTATGGCCATAGCCACGTTCCAGCGGCTCGATGGAAACCCGTGCGCGCGTATCGGAAACCTGATCGACGTCAACGCGACGAGGCTTCAGCAAGTCTTTTGAGGGACCGGTCATAGGTAACGTACCTCACAAACCAAATTGCAAAGTCGGGCACAAGGCCCGACTCGTAGGACCTCAGCGCCGGAGACCGGCACTGAGACCAAGATGTCTTACTTGGAGTAAAGCTCGACGACGAGATTCTCGTTGATGTCCGGGAGAATCTGATCGCGATCGGGACGCGTCTTGAACGTGCCGGTCAGCTTTTTCTCGTCGACTTCCATCCACTCAGGGAAGCCCAGCTGGGACGCGACTTCCACCGCAGCCTGAATCCGCGTCTGTGTCCGCGACTTTTCGCGAATCTCGACGATGTCACCAGGGCCAACCTGGTACGACGGGATATTCACGACCTGGCCGTTAACCACGATGGACTTGTGGTTGACGAGCTGACGAGCCTCGGCACGCGTGGAGCCGAACCCCATGCGGTAGACGACGTTGTCCAGTCGGCATTCCAGCATCTGGAGCAACAGCAGACCGGTGGAGCCTTTCTGCTGCGCAGCTTTCTTGTAGTAGTTGCGGAACTGACGCTCCAGCACACCGTACATGTGCTTGAGCTTCTGCTTTTCATGCAACTGAAGCGCATAGTCCGAAAGGCGCTGCCGACGGCTGCCGTGCATACCCGGCGGCGTGTCGATGCGGCATTTCGTTTCGATCGAGCGACCACGTCCCTTGAGGAACAGATCGGTGCCCGAACGACGGGACTGCTTGCACTTGGGTCCTGTGTACTTCGCCATGACTTAAACCCGACGTTTTTTCGGAGGACGGCAGCCGTTGTGCGGGATCGGCGTCACGTCAGCAATGTTCGTAATACGGAATCCCGCGTTGTTCAACGCGCGCACCGCGGACTCGCGACCCGGGCCAGGGCCCTTGACGCGAACTTCAAGATTCTTCACGCCATGCTCGGCAGCGGCAGTGCCGGCCTTTTCAGCGGCAATCTGCGCAGCAAACGGCGTGGACTTGCGAGAGCCCTTGAAGCCGCTGCCACCCGCTGTCGCCCACGACAACGCATTGCCCTGACGATCGGTGATCGTGATGATGGTGTTGTTGAACGTTGCGTGGACGTGCGCGATGCCGTCCGCAATATTCTTCTTGACCCGCTTACGCGGACGCACCTGAGCCTTGGCCATGAATTAAACCTACTTACGAATCGGACGACGCGGGCCCTTACGGGTCCGTGCGTTGGTACGAGTGCGCTGACCACGAACCGGGAGACCACGACGATGACGAATGCCGCGGTAGCAACCCAGATCCATCAGTCGCTTGATGTTCATGCTGATCTCACGCCGGAGATCACCTTCAACGATGTATTTCGCAACAGCCGTACGCAGCCCTTCGACTTCCGGTTCGGCCAGTTCCTTCACCTTCATACTCGGTGCAACGCCGGCCTCTTCACAGATTGCCTTAGCGCGGGTCTGGCCGATGCCATAAATCGACTGCAGTGCAATCACTGCATGCTTATTGGCTGGTACGTTGACGCCTGCAATACGCGCCATGCTCTAACTCCTGTGAACTGCCTGCGCGGCCCGAAAAAGGCGCGCGAATTTACCTGAAAATAGCTGTGTTTTCAAGACACGTCGTTTTGACCGTGCCTACTACCGCTTAACCCTGGCGCTGTTTGTGCCGCGGGTCGGTGCAAATCACGCGCACGGTACCGTGCCGACGGATGATCTTGCAGTTGCGGCAGATCTTCTTCACAGACGCTCGAACTTTCATGCGTCGATCCTCTTGTTACCGTGTCACGCCGGCACCACCCGGTGCCCGCAAATTCGCCTTCTTCATCAGTCCCTCGTACTGGTGGGACATCAGATGCGCCTGTAGCTGGGCCATGAAATCCATGACCACGACCACAATGATGAGCAGGCTCGTACCACCAAAATAAAACGGTACGTTCCACTCAAGAATCAGAAACTCCGGCAGCAGACAGACCAGCGTGATGTACGCCGCCCCGGCTACCGTGAGCTTTGTCAGTACGTTGTCGATATAGCGAGCGGTCTGCGCGCCAGGCCGCACACCAGGGATGAACGCACCCGACTTCTTCAAGTTGTCTGCCGTCTCACGCGAATCGAACACGAGCGCGGTGTAGAAGAAGCAGAAAAACACGATCATCAACGCGTACAGCAATACATACAGCGGCTGACCCGGCGACAGCGCGTTCGCGATGGACTGCAAGAAGCCCGGCCCGCTCTCGCCGAAGAACCGCACGATCGACGCCGGAAACAGAATGATCGACGACGCAAAAATCGGTGGAATCACCCCGCTCATATTCAGCTTGAGCGGCAAATGCTGCGTCTGCGCCGCGAACATCTTCCGACCTTGCTGGCGGCGCGCATGGTGAACCGGGATACGGCGCTGCGCGCGCTCCACAAACACCACAAACCACGTAACACCTACGGCGACGACGAACAGCAGCACAACCTGCCAGGACGCCATCGACCCTTCGCTCACGAGCTGCGCCGTGGCACCTAAGGCGGTAGGCAACCCCGCGACAATGCTGGCAAAGATGATCATCGAGATCCCGTTGCCAATGCCACGTTCTGTCACTTGCTCGCCGAGCCACATCAAAAAGATGGTGCCGGTCACCAGCGAAACGGCCGCTGTGAAGATGAACGGCATGCCCGGACTGATCGCGACACCGCTGTTCTGCAATGCGACCGCCGCACCGACAGACTGGAAGGTCGCCAGCAGCAACGTCCCGTACCGTGTGTACTGCGTGATCTTGCGCCGTCCGGCCTCGCCTTCCTTCTTCAGCTCCTTGAGCGGCTCATAAACAGCTGCCATCAGCTGCATGATGATGCTCGCGGAGATGTACGGCATGATGCCCAACGCGAAGATGCTGAGCCGCTCCAGCGCCCCACCCGAGAACATGTTGAACATGTCCAGGATGGTGCCGCGCTGCGCTTCAAAGAGCGCAGCTAGCTGTTGCGGGTCGATCCCCGGCACCGGAATGAAGGATCCGATGCGGTATACGACCAGCGCGCCGAGCAAAAACAGCAGGCGGCTGCGCACCTCTCCAAGCTTGGAGACGTCCGGCATCATGCCGCGAGCGGCTGGATTGGCACCCTGTCGAGCCATTATGCGGTTCCGACGCTGCCGCCAGCTGCTTCAATCGCCTTGGTCGCGCCCGCGGTCACCCGCAGCCCAACCACCTTGACCGCACGCGTGATCTCGCCCGAGCCGATGATCTTGCAATCCAAGACGTTACCGTTGAGCAGGCCAGCGCCCTTGAGCGCCGCGAGATCCACGGTCTCCAAACCGGTTTTGTCCAGCGTATCCAGCCGCAGCTCAGCCACCAGCGGGCTGGTACGTGACCGGAAACCACGCTTCGGCAACCGGCGCTGCAAAGGCATCTGACCGCCTTCGAACCCTGGCTTCGGCATACCGCCGCTCCGGGACTTCTGACCCTTTACGCCGCGACCACAGGTCTTGCCGTTGCCGGACGAATGACCTCGGCCCACGCGGTTACGCAGTTTTTTCGAGCCCTTCGCAGGCTTCAGTCCGTTCAGTTGCATGTCTTAGTCCTCGACCGCTTCTTCAACACGAAGCAGGTAGTCGATCTTGCGAACCATGCCCATGTTTTCCGGCGTCGTAACGACGTCGACTGTCTGGTGCATGCGGCGGATTCCCAGGCCCCGTGCGCACGCCTGGTGCGTCTTGAGACGACCGATCAGGCTCTTCACAAGGGTCACGCGGATAGTCTTTTCGCTGCTCATCAGATGCTGCTCCGCTTACGCGCGAATCTCTTCGACGGTCTTACCGCGCTTGGCGGCAATGTATTCGGGGTCGTTCATGTTGGTCAGGGCGTTCACGGTTGCGCGCACCAGGTTCACCGGGTTACGCGAGCCGTAGCTCTTGGCCAACACGTTCTGCACACCCGCCACTTCGAACACGGCGCGCATCGCACCGCCGGCAATCACACCGGTACCGTCAGAGGCCGGACGCATGATCACACGCGTCGCGCCATGACGACCCTGAATCGGGTGCTGCAGGGTGCCAGAGGTCAACGGTACAGTGACCATGTTCTTGCGCGCCTGTTCCATCGCTTTCTGGATCGCCAGAGGCACTTCACGGGCCTTGCCGTAGCCGAAGCCTACGCGACCATCGCCATCGCCAACCACGGTCAACGCGGTGAAGCCGAACTGGCGACCACCCTTGACCACTTTGGCGACACGATTAACCGTGACCAGCTTCTCGAGCAGGTCACCCTGCCCATTGTTATTGTCGTTTCTTGCCATCTCAGTGCCCTAAAACTTGAGGCCGCCCTCGCGAGCGGCGTCGGCGAGCGCTTTCACCCGGCCGTGGTAACGGAAACCAGAACGATCGAAGGCGACGGTTTCAACACCAGCTGCCTTAGCGCGCTCTGCCAGCGTCTTGCCGACCAACGCGGCTGCGTCGACGTTGCCCGCATGTCCCTCGACCTCGCCGCGTAGCGACTTGTCGATGGTGGAAGCAGACGCCAGCGTTTTGCCGCCGTTTGCATCGATGACCTGGGCGTAAATGTGCCGCGGCGTCCGGTGCACGCACAGACGCGGCACCCGCAGTTCGCGGATCTTGGCGCGCACCTTGCGCGCACGACGGATACGTTTGCTCTTGTCGGCCATGGCTTACTTCTTCTTCGCTTCTTTCCGAAGGACCCGCTCATCCGAGTAACGCACACCTTTGCCCTTGTAAGGCTCCGGCGGACGAAACGCCCGGATTTCAGCGGCCACTTGCCCAACAACCTGCTTGTTCGCACCCTTGATGACGATTTCGGTCTGAGACGGGGTCTCGACCGTGATGCCTTCCGGCACCGGGTAATCGATGGGGTGCGAAAAACCGAGTGCGAGGTTGAGCTTGTTGCCCTGCGCCTGGGCGCGGTAACCCACGCCGACCAGCTGCAGGCGACGCTCGAAACCGGTGCTCACGCCAACAACCATGTTGTTGACAAGCGCTCGCATCGTGCCTGACAGCGCGGTATTGCGGGCGATGGACTCGTCGGACACCCGAACCAGGCCGTCTTCGACCGCCAGATCGATGCCGGTCGGCACATCCATGTCCAGCTGCCCGTTCTTGCCCTTCACCACAACACGACCGTCGGCGAGTTTGACCTCGACGCCAGCAGGCAAGGTGATTGGATTCTTGGCTACGCGACTCATATCAGGCCACCGTGCAAAGCACTTCGCCACCCTGGCCGATCTCACGTGCGCGGCGATCGGAGATCACACCCGCAGAGGTCGACACAATGGCAATACCCAAACCGCCCAGCACTTCCGGCAAGTTGTCCTTGCCACGGTAAATCCGTAGCGAGGGCTTGCTGACACGCTGCAAGTGCTCGATGACACCTCTGCCCTCGAAGTACTTGAGCGCGACCACCAGGGTCGGCTTTCCATTGACATCCGTGGCGTTGAAGTCGGCAATAAAGCCCTCCTCCTTCAGCACCTCGGCAATCGCTTTTTTCACTTTCGACGCCGGCATACGAACCTCTTTCTTCCGCGCGGCTTGGCCGTTGCGGATGCGGGTCAGCATGTCGGAGATCGGATCAGTCATGCTCATAGCAACACCGATATCCCATTTACCAACTGGACTTGACGAGTCCGGGGACTTCGCCATTCATTGCTGCTTCGCGCAGCTTGTTACGAGCAAGACCGAACTTGCGGTAATAACCACGCGGCCGTCCCGTCACGTTGCAGCGGTTGCGCTTGCGAACAGGGCTCGCATCGCGCGGCAAAGCCTGCAGGGCTTGCACCGCTGCATACCGCTCTTCGAAGCTGGTCTCAGGATCCGTAATCTTCGCCTTCAACGCGGAGCGCTTTTCAGCGTACTTCTCCACCAGCTTGGCGCGCTTGACTTCGCGCGCGATCATGCTCTTCTTCGCCATAAGGTCCTAACCGTCCTTAATTGCGGAATGGGAACTCGAACGCATCGAGCAATGCCCGACCTTCTTCGTTGTTCCGAGCCGTTGTCGTAATCGTGATATCCATCCCCCGCAGCGCATCGACCTTGTCGTAGTCGATTTCCGGGAAGATGATCTGTTCGTTCACACCCATGGTGTAGTTTCCGCGGCCGTCGAACGACTTCGGATTCAGACCGCGAAAATCCCGGATGCGTGGAAGCGCAACGTGCACGAGTCGTTCGAGAAACTCATACATGTGCGCCCGACGCAGCGTGACCTTGGCGCCAATCGGCCAGCCTTCGCGAATCTTGAAGCCGGCGACGGATTTGCGCGCATAGGTCACGATCGGCTTCTGACCGGCGATTTTCGCCATGTCTTCGACCGCGTTCTCCAGAATCTTCTTGTCGGCCACAGCCTCGCCAAGCCCCATGTTCAGGGTGATCTTGACCAGACGCGGTGCTTCCATCACGCCGCAGTCGAGCTTCTTCATCAGCTCTGGGCGTAAGGCCTCATTGTAACGTGTTGCCAGTGTAGACATCGCCCTATCCGTTAGACCTCAACGGCCTTGTCGGTTGACTTAAAGTAGCGCTCCTTCTGGCGCGCATCACCCTCGCCGACCCAGCGGTAGCCCACACGATCACCCTTGCCCGTTTCCGAGTTGTAGAGCATCACGTTGGACACGTGGATTGGCATTTCCTGTTCAACAATGCCGCCAGCCACGCCCGCGTTCGGGTTCGGCTTAACGTGCTTTTTCGCGATGTTGATGCCTTCGACGAGCACACGCTCCTCGGACACGACACGCGAAACCGCACCACGACGGCCTTTGTCCTTACCTGCAATGACGATCACCTCGTCACCTGATTTCAAGCGCCGCATCACAGCACCTCCGGTGCGAGAGAAATGATCCGCATGTACTTCTCACGCAGTTCACGCGTCACTGGGCCGAAGATGCGGGTGCCGATCGGCTCCAGCTTCTGGTTCAGTAGCACCGCGGCATTGGTGTCGAAACGAATCACCGAGCCGTCAGGCCGGCGAACACCACGGCGGGTGCGAACGACCACGGCCGTATGAACCTCGCCTTTCTTGACCTTGCCGCGCGGAATCGCGTCCTTCACCGTCACTTTGATGATGTCGCCGATATGGGCGTAGCGACGGTGCGAACCGCCGAGCACCTTCACGCACATCACGCGACGGGCGCCGCTGTTATCAGCGGCATTCAGCATGCTTTCTGTCTGAATCATCGCTTTCGCCTCGTTAGACGACAGCCGACTCGACGACTTCAACCAGTCGCCATGTCTTCTGTTTGGAGATCGGACGACAGGACACCACGCGGACCAGATCGCCGGCCTTGGCCGAGTTCTCTGCATCATGCGCATGCACCTTGGTGCTGCGGCGGATGTACTTGCCGTACAGCGGGTGCTTTTCACGTCGCTCAACGAGCACCGTGATGGTCTTGTCGCTCTTATCGGACACCACGCGCCCTACGACGGCGTGCTGAACCTTATTTTCTGTCGCTTCAGTCATGACTAGCCAGCCTGTTCAACGGTGGAGCGGGTACTGATTGCGGTTTTGACACGCGCAATGTTCCGCTTCACATCACGAATGCGGTGCATCTGGGTCAGCTGGCCGGTCGCGAGCTGCATGCGCAGGTTGAAATGCTCTCGCGCAAGCGACAGCAACTCGTCCTTCAACTCGGCTTCGCTCTTGGCAGCCAAAGACTTATTAAATTCTGAAGCCTTCATGATCAGAGCACCGTCCGAGATACAAACTGCGTCTGCACAGGAAGCTTCGCTGCGGCCAGGCGGAACGCCTCTCGCGCGATGTCTTCCGGCACACCTTCCATTTCGTAGAGCATCTTGCCGGGCTGGATCTTGGCGACCCAATACTCGACGTTGCCCTTACCTTTACCCATGCGTACTTCGATGGGCTTCTTTGTGACCGGCACGTCCGGGAAAATCCGGATCCAGATCTTGCCGCCACGTTTTACGTGACGGGTCATCGCACGACGCGCGGCCTCAATCTGCCGCGCGGTAATGCGACCACGACCCACAGCCTTTAGGCCGTACTCGCCGAAGCTCACCTTGTTGCCGTTGATCGCCAACCCGCGGTTGCGACCCTTATGTTGTTTGCGGAACTTCGTCCGTTTCGGTTGCATCATGACGTGGGTTCCTGATTACGCAGCCGCCGACTCGTTGGTCGATTCGTCCGGCTTGTTGAACACTTCGCCCTTGAACACCCAAACCTTGATGCCGATCACGCCATAGGTCGTGTGGGCTTCGGCCGTGCCGTAGTCCACGTCGGCACGCAGGGTGTGCAGAGGCACGCGGCCTTCGCGATACCACTCGGTGCGAGCAATCTCGGCACCGTTAAGGCGACCACCGACCTGAATCCGGATACCGCCAGCACCTAGGCGCATCGCGTTACCGACTGCGCGTTTCATCGCGCGGCGGAACATGATGCGGCGCTCGAGCTGCTGCGCGACCGATTCGGCGACCAGCGTGGCGTCGAGTTCCGGCTTGCGGATTTCCTCGACGTTCACGTGAACCGGCACGCCCATGCGCTTGGCGCATTCGGAGCGCAAACGCTCGATGTCTTCACCCTTCTTGCCGATCACGATCCCCGGCCGCGCCGTGTGGATGGTGATGCGCGCAGTCCGCGCGGGACGGTCGATCTGGATGCGGCTCACGGAAGCATGCGACAGCTTCTTCTTCAGAAACTTGCGGACTTCCAGATCCGTCGCCAGCGTGTCGGCATAAGCCTTGCGCTCGGCATACCAGCGCGACTTCCACTCACTCGTGATACCGAGGCGGAAACCAACGGGATGTACTTTCTGACCCATGCTTACTCGTCCCCCACCTGAACGGTGATGTGGCTGTTGCGCTTGGTAATACGATCAGCACGACCGCGTGCACGCGGCTTCACGCGCTTGAAAACCGGCGCCTGGTTAACCCAGATGGCCGAAACCTTCAGCTCGTCAACATCGGCGCCGTCATTGTTCTCGGCGTTCGCGATCGCGGACTCCAAGACCTTGCGGATGATGTGAGCCGCTTTCTTCGGGCTATAGGCCAGCAGGTTCAGCGCGCGTTCCACCGGAAGCCCACGAATCTGGTCGGCGACCAGCGCGGCCTTCTGCGGTGACAGGCGTGCATAGCGGAGTGTGGCTTGCGTGTGCATCGTTACTTCGCCTTTCTGTCCGCAAGATGCCCCTTAAAGGTCCGAGTCGGCGAAAACTCGCCCAACTTGTGACCCACCATGTTGTCCGTCACGAACACCGGCACATGCTGGCGGCCGTTATGGACAGCAATGGTCAGTCCGACCATGTCTGGCGTAACCATGGAACGGCGCGACCAGGTCTTGATCGGACGCTTGACGCGGGCGTCTTGCGTCGCGGCCACTTTCTTGGCCAGATGCCCGTCAACAAACGGGCCCTTCTTTAATGAGCGCGGCACGGCCTAACCTCCTAGCGCTTGTTACGACGGCGCACAATCATGGCGTCCGTCCGCTTGTTCTTCCGAGTCTTCTTACCCTTGGTCTTCACACCCCAGGGCGTCACGGGATGACGGCCACCAGAGGTTCGACCTTCACCACCACCATGCGGGTGATCAACCGGGTTCATGGCAACACCACGCACGGTCGGGCGGATGCCCTTCCAGCGTGTCGCACCCGCCTTGCCCAATGAGCGAAGGCTGTGCTCGGAGTTACCAACCTCGCCAATCGTGGCGCGGCAAGCCGAATGCACCTTGCGCATTTCGCCGGAGCGCAGCCGCAGCGTGGCGTACTCACCTTCGCGAGCCACCAGCTGCGCAGTGCCACCGGCGCTACGCGCAATCTGCGCACCCTTGCCAGGACGCATTTCGATGCAATGCACCTGCGTACCGACCGGGATGTTGCGCAGCGGCAATGCATTGCCCGGCTTGATCGGCGCATCAAAGCCCGACTGCACCTTGTCGCCCACGCTCAGGCCCTTGGGCGCGATCATGTAGCGACGCTCGCCATCGGCGAACAGAATCAATGCGATATGCGCAGAGCGGTTCGGATCGTACTCCAGGCGCTCTACGCGACCCGGCACGCCATCCTTGTTCCGCTTAAAGTCGATAATGCGGTAACGCTGCTTGTGACCACCACCGCGATGACGCGTGGTGATCCGGCCTGCGTTATTACGCCCACCCGACTTGGTTTTCTTTTCCACCAACGCGGCATGCGGCTGACCCTTGTGCAGGTCGGCGTTATGCACCTGGACGACAAAACGTCGACCGGCTGACGTTGGCTTTGCTTTCTTCAATGCCATGGGTCCGCTCCGATTAGCTCAGGCCGACGAAATCGATTTCTTGACCTTCGCCCAGCTGGACGTAAGCCTTCTTGGTGTCTTTCCGACGGCCTTCTACCCGGCCAAAACGCTTGCGCTTGCCCTTGACGACAACCGTGCGCACGGAATTCACCTCGACTTTGAACAGCAGTTCAACAGCCTTCTTGATTTCAATCTTGGTCGCGTCCGTCGCCACTTCAAAAACAGCCTGGTTGTGCTGCTCAGCGACGTTGGTGCTTTTCTCCGACACGATCGGCGCGCGGAGAATATTCATCAGACGTTCCTGGTTCATGCCAGCCACTCCTGGACGCGCTCGACCGCAGCGACACTCATGATCACCTTCTCGGCACCCACGAGTGCTGCAGGGTTCAACGCTGCCGTATCGATTACGTCAACGTAAGGAATATTCCGTGACGCGAGATAAACACCCTCGTCAACGTCTGGCAGCACGACCAATGCACGCGGCGCGCCCAACTCTGCCAACTTAGCGATCAGAGCTTTCGTCTTGGCCGACTCCAACTTGAACTCGTCGACGACAACCAGACGCTCCTGGCGCTGCAGCTCGGAGAGGATCGAGCGCAGACCACCGCGATACATCTTGCGATTGACCTTCTGGGAGAAATCGCGCGGTGTCGCTGCGAAAACCTTCCCGCCACCGGTGAAGATGGGGCTGCGAATCGTACCCGCGCGCGCCCGCCCGGTGCCCTTCTGACGCCACGGCTTACGGCCACCGCCGCGAACATCCGAACGACCCTTCTGCGCCTTCGTGCCCGCACGGCCACCGGCCAGATACGCAACCACGACTTGATGCACCAGCGACTCGTTGAAGTCAGCGCCGAACACGGCATCCGACACGCTGACGCTAGAACCGTTGTGAACTTGAAGATCCATGACTAACCCTTCACCGCCAGACGAACCAAGACATCCGCGCCGGCCGCACCGGGGATCCCACCCTTAACCAGCAGCAGGTTGCGTTCGGCATCAACTCGAACCACTTCGAGGTTTTGCACGGTGACGCGCTTGTTACCCATCTGCCCAGCCATCTTCTTGCCCTTGAACACGCGACCCGGCGTCTGGTTCTGACCAATCGAACCCGGCGCACGATGTGACAGCGAGTTACCGTGCGACATCCGCTGATGGTGGAAGTTGTGGCGCTTGATCGTGCCGGCAAACCCCTTACCGATGGAGATACCCGTCACGTCCACAGTCTGGCCGGCCTCGAACTGGTCAACCTTGACCTCGGCACCGGCCTGCAACCCGTCGAGCTGCTCCGCGCTCGCACGGAATTCCCACACACCGCGACCCGCTTCGGTGCCCGCCTTCTTGAAATGACCCGCCATGGCCTTCGTCACGCGGGTTGCGCGACGCTCACCAATGGTCACCTGCACAGCGGTGTAACCATCCGTCTCGTCACTCTTGATCTGGGTGATCCGATTCGGCTCGACCTCGATCACAGTGACGGGCACGGAAACACCGGCTTCGGTGAACAAGCGCGTCATGCCTCGTTTTTTTCCGACCAGTCCGAAAGACATTGCCGTTTCCTCAGCAGTGCGCGCGATTTCGACAACCGCACGCCCAACAAACAATTAGCGACACAAACGCCTGCCCGCACACGACGGACAAACGTTCAATGATCTGTTTCGTGAAGTGCGCCACCTAAGCAGCTTAACTTCAAGCTCAACTTGCTTCGGACCCCGGACCGTTTCGCTACGCGACGTGCCTGGTGCTTCTTCTGCAAGCCGAATCAAGCGCCGCGGCGCTTGAAACGGGCGCTTGCCGCGCCCTCATCCGGATCGCCCGGACGTGCTGTACCTCCACGGCCATTCCGGCCCGCAGATTAGTTCAGCTTGATTTGTACATCCACACCCGCTGCAAGATCGAGCTTCATCAGCGCATCAACCGTCTTCTCCGTAGGATCGACGATTTCCATCAAGCGCTTGTGGGTGCGAACCTCATACTGATCCCGCGCGTCTTTGTTAACGTGCGGCGAGATGAGTATTGTAAATTTTTCTTTGCGAGTCGGCAAGGGGATCGGACCACGAACCATCGCGCCAGTGCGCTTGGCGGTTTCCACGATCTCACGAGCGGACTTGTCAATCAGGCGATGATCGAAAGCCTTAAGCCGAATTCGGATGTTCTGATTCTGTGCCATGGGTATGCCGTCAGGGGTTAGGGGCGAGGGGTGAGGGGCAGAGGCAGGACCTCTGCCGCCTCGCCCTCACACCTAACCGGATAATTACTTGAGGATCTTGACGACGACGCCCGCACCCACGGTACGGCCACCTTCACGAATCGCGAAGCGCAGACCATCTTCCATGGCGATCGGTGCAATCAACTCGACGTTCAGGTTCACGTTGTCGCCCGGCATGACCATTTCCGTGCCTTCAGCCAGGGTGCACGCACCGGTGACATCCGTCGTACGGAAGTAGAACTGCGGACGGTAGCCCTGGAAGAAAGGCGTGTGACGACCGCCCTCTTCTTTCTTCAGGATGTAGACCTCGGCTTCAAACGCGGTATGCGGCGTAATCGAACCCGGCTTGGCCAGAACCTGGCCGCGCTCGATGTCCTCGCGCTTGGTTCCGCGCAGCAGCACTCCAACGTTGTCGCCAGCGCGACCTTCGTCCAGCAGCTTGCGGAACATTTCCACACCGGTCACCGTCGTCTTTACGGTGTCCTTGATGCCGACGATTTCGATTTCTTCACCGACCTTCACAATGCCGCGCTCGATGCGACCAGTGGCCACGGTGCCGCGACCTGAGATCGAGAACACGTTCTCCACCGGCATCAGGAAGGTGCCATCAATCGCGCGCTCTGGCTCTGGAATGTACTCGTCCAGCGCAGTGATCAGCTTGTCGATGGCCTGGGAGCCGATTTCGGACTCATCACCTTCGACTGCCTTCAGCGCGGAGCCGGTGATGATCGGGGTGTCGTCGCCAGGGAATTCGTAGGCGTCCAGCAGCTCACGAACTTCCATTTCGACCAGCTCGAGCAGCTCCGGATCGTCGACCATATCGGCCTTGTTCAGGAACACGACGATGTAAGGCACGCCAACCTGGCGCGCCAGGAGGATGTGCTCACGCGTCTGCGGCATCGGGCCATCAGCAGCGGACACGACCAGGATCGCGCCGTCCATCTGCGCAGCACCGGTGATCATGTTCTTGACGTAGTCAGCGTGACCGGGGCAGTCAACGTGAGCGTAATGGCGCGCTTCCGACTCATATTCCACGTGAGCCGTGGCGATCGTGATACCGCGAGCCTTCTCTTCCGGCGCGTTATCAATCTGATCGTAGGCACGCTGCTCACCGCCAAACTTCTTGGCCTGGCAAATGGTCAGTGCGGCCGTCAACGTGGTCTTGCCATGGTCAACGTGACCGATGGTGCCGACGTTCACGTGCGGCTTGTTACGCTCGAACTTTTCCTTCGACATGAGTCGGTCCCTTCTTTCTCGAATCTGATAGTAGAGATTACGAAGCCTTCTTCAGACCTTCGGTCACATTCGAAGGTGCTTCTGAGTACTTCTTAAACTGCATGGTGTATGTCGCCCGACCCTGGCTCATGGAGCGCAGATCGGTCGCGTATCCGAACATTTCGGATAACGGCACTTCTGCCGATACGGTTTTTCCGGATGGCGTTTCTTCCATCCCTTGCACGAGCCCGCGACGGCGATTCAAATCACCCATCACGTCACCCATATACTCTTCCGGCGTCACCACGCTGACCGCCATGATCGGTTCCAGCAAGACCGGATCGGCCTTGGCTACACCGTCACGGAAGGCCATGGAGGCGGCAATCTTAAACGCCGTTTCGCTGGAGTCAACCTCGTGATACGAACCATCGAACAACGTGGCCTTCACATCGACCACCGGGTACCCGAGCACGACGCCATTTTGCAGCGACTCCTCGATCCCTTTGCCGACCGCCGGGATGTATTCCCGTGGGACCACACCGCCGACGATCTCGTTCACAAATTCGAAACCGGCACCCGGCTCCCGAGGCTCCAGCCGCACCAGCACGTGACCGTATTGACCCCGGCCGCCTGACTGGCGCACAAACTTTCCTTCCTGCTCGACCGTCTTGCGGATCGTTTCGCGATACGCAACCTGCGGCCGACCCACATTCGATTCCACATTGAACTCACGACGCATGCGATCGACGATGATTTCCAGATGCAGCTCGCCCATGCCGGAAATAATCGTCTGCCCGGACTCTTCGTCCGTATGCACACGAAACGACGGATCTTCCTGAGCCAACTTGCTCAGCGCAACACCCATCTTCTCCTGATCGACCTTGGTCTTCGGCTCTACGGCGATTGAAATCACCGGGTCCGGAAAGTCCATTCGCTCCAGGATCACCGGCTGATCCATGCTGCAAAGCGTGGTCCCGGTCGTTACATTCTTCAGCCCAACAATCGCGCAGATATCGCCCGCGCGCACTTCCTTGATCTCTTCCCGAGAATTGGAATGCATTTGCAGCAGGCGACCGATGCGCTCTTTCTTGCGCTCAATCGGGTTGTACACCGTATCCCCAGATGCCAACACGCCCGAATAAACCCGGACAAATGTCAGCGTACCGACATAAGGATCGGTCGCAATCTTGAAGGCCAGCGCCGCGAACGGCTCCTCATCCGACGGATGCCGTTCGATCAGCTTCGCCTCGTCATCCGGGTCCACGCCATGAATGGCAGGCACCTCGGTTGGCGACGGCATGAATTCAATCACCGCGTCAAGCAGCGCCTGAACGCCCTTGTTCTTGAAGGCCGTGCCGCACAGCGTAAGCACGATCTCGGTAGCGATCACTCTCGCACGCAGCCCTGCCTTGATCTCGGCCAGCGACAAGTCGCCCGCCTCGAGATACTTGTCCATCAGCCCTTCATTGGCCTCGGCAGCAGCCTCGACCATCACCTCGCGCCCCTGGACCGCGGCGGCTTTAAGCGCGTCCGGTATCTCGCGCTCCTGGAAGGTCATGCCAAGGTCATCGGCCTCCCAGTAAATCGCCTTCATCCGCAGCAGATCAACGACGCCCTCGAAGTGATCCTCCGCGCCGATCGGCAACTGAATGGGCACCGGCGCCGCACCCAAGCGCTCCTTGAGCATCTTGATGCAGCGGCCGTAATCCGCGCCGATCTTGTCCATCTTGTTAACGAACACCAACCGCGGAACACGGTACTTGTTCGCCTGGCGCCAGACCGTTTCTGTTTGCGGCTCGACACCGGCATTGGCGTCCAACACGCAGACCGCGCTGTCCAGCACACGCAGCGAGCGTTCGACCTCAATCGTGAAGTCGACATGCCCAGGCGTGTCGATGATATTCAGCCGGTGCTCGTCGTACTGCTTCTCCATGCCCTGCCAGAAGCAGGTCGTCGCCGCAGAGGTAATCGTGATGCCGCGCTCTTGCTCCTGCTCCATCCAGTCCATCGTGGCCGCGCCATCGTGGACCTCACCCATCTTGTGAGACACCCCCGTGTAGAACAGGATGCGCTCGGTCGTTGTCGTCTTGCCGGCATCAATGTGCGCCATGATGCCGAAGTTTCGATAACGATCGATCGGGTGCTTTCTAGCCATGAGAGAGCGCTCGCAGTCAGCCGACTACCAGCGGAAGTGAGAGAACGCGCGGTTGGCTTCGGCCATGCGGTGCGTGTCTTCACGCTTCTTGACAGCGGCGCCCCGGCTTTCCGACGCATCAGCCAGCTCACCCGCCAGACGCGCAGCCATGTCCTTCTCACTACGGCGACGGGCGGCATCGATCAGCCAGCGCATGGCCAGCGTGTTGCGACGAATCGCACGCACTTCGACCGGCACCTGGTAGGTCGCACCACCCACACGGCGAGACTTGACCTCGACCAGCGGACGGACATTCTCCAGAGCAGCGTCGAGAACCTCCATGGGCTCGCCTGAAGGAAGCTGATCCAGGGCACCGTAAACAATGCTCTCGGCGGTCGATTTCTTGCCATCAATCATGATCATGTTGATGAACTTCGACAGCAGCTCGCTCTTGAACTTCGGATCCGGAAGGATGACCCGTTTTTCGGGGGTACGACGACGTGACATACGCCTGACTCCTTAACTCTTCGGACGCTTGGCGCCGTACTTGGAACGACCCTGACGACGAGCCTCGACACCACTGGTGTCCAGCGCGCCGCGCACGGTGTGATAACGAACACCCGGCAAATCCTTCACACGACCACCACGGATCAGTACGACCGAGTGCTCCTGAAGGTTATGCCCCTCGCCACCGATGTAGCTGGTGACCTCAAACCCGTTAGTGAGGCGAACGCGCGCGACCTTACGCAGCGCAGAGTTCGGCTTCTTCGGGGTCGTGGTGTAGACGCGGGTGCATACCCCACGCTTCTGCGGACTGGCCTGCAGAGCCGGGACCGCGTTTTTGACGGGCTTTGCTTGCCGCCCTTTGCGCACTAGCTGATTAATCGTTGGCACAGTCTGGATATCCGAAAAAAGGCCAAAAAATTGACGGAACGGCGAAACCGTCCCGTCTTCGAGAGGGCGCGAATCGTACAGAGTCACCCCAGGGGTGTCAAGACGATCCGCAACCCTTTTAAGGCTTGTCAGCAGACGCTCGCGCGAACCACTGACAAGCCCGTCTTTCTAGGCTTGATCGCCGTCCGTCTCGCCGGTTTGGATCTCGGTTGCGGCGGCGGCTTGAGCCTCTGCGGCCTCAACAGCGGCCGCGTCCTCAAACCCCATGACGAGGTTGCGACGGTCGCGACGGGCCTTGTGGTGCGCCAGGCCCGTGCCCGCGGGGATCAGACGACCCACAATCACGTTCTCCTTCAGGCCACGCAGATCATCGCGAGCGCCCCGCACGGAGGCCTCAGTCAGCACGCGTGTTGTCTCCTGGAAGGAGGCCGCAGAGATGAACGACTCGGTCGACAGGCTAGCCTTGGTAATCCCAAGCAGCAAACGCTCGTACTTCGCTGCGATCAGATCCTCGGACTCCGCCTTGCGGTTGGACTCCAGCACCGTCGACAGCTCGAGCTGCTCGCCCTGCAGCAGCTTCGTGTCACCCGGATCGGCCACTTCAACCTTGCGCAGCATCTGGCGAATGATCACCTCAATGTGCTTGTCGTTGATCGCGACACCCTGGAGGCGGTAGACGTCCTGAATTTCCTTGACCAGGTATTCGGACAAGGCGCTTACGCCGCGCAGACGCAGGATGTCGTGACCGCTAGGCTCACCATCGGAGATGATTTCGCCCTTCTCGACGTGCTCACCTTCGAACACGTTGATCTGCTGCCACTTCGGCACCAGCATGTCGGTCTCGTCGCCGCCACTGGCGACAATCTTGATGCGCTGCTTGCCCTTGGTCCCGGTGCCGAAACGAATCGTACCGGAGGCTTCGGCCAGAACGGCAGGATCCTTCGGCTTGCGAGCTTCGAAGAGGTCAGCCACGCGGGGCAGACCACCGGTGATATCGCGAGACTTCGATGCCTCCTGCGGGATACGCGCCACGACGTCACCGATGACAACGGTCTGGCCGTCTTCAACAACCACAATCGCTTTCGGCGGCAGTGAGTACTGCGCAGGAATATCCGTACCCGGGAATACCATCGGCTCGCCATCGCTGCCGATCAGCTGAATCATCGGGCGCAGGTCCTTACCCGCGGAGCCGCGAGACTTAGGATCGGTGACAACCAGCGTCGAGATGCCCGTCATTTCGTCGACTTCACGCTGGACAGTCAGGCCGTCCTCGAAATCAGCGAACTTCACGGTACCCGCCAGCTCGGTCACGATCGGATGGGTGTGGGGATCCCACTTCGCCATCTGCGCGCCGGAATCCACCGAGTCACCTTCCTGAATCAGGATCGTGGCGCCGTAAGGAATCTTGTAGCGCTCGCGCTCGCGGCCGTGGGCGTCCATGACACCCACTTCGCCGGAACGAGAGACCGCAACGAGATGCCCGTCAGCATGCTGCACCGTCTTGATGTTGTGCAGCTTGGCCTTACCGTCGAACTTGGCTTCTACCCCATCGGTGGCCGCGGCACGAGACGCCGCACCACCCACGTGGAAGGTACGCATCGTCAGCTGCGTGCCAGGCTCACCGATGGACTGGGCCGCGATCACGCCCACCGCCTCACCGATGTTGACGCGATGGCCGCGGGCCAGATCACGCCCATAACAGGAGGCGCAAACACCGAACTGCGTCTTACAGCTAATCGCCGAGCGCACGACAATCTCGTCAACCGACTTCGCTTCGAGCAGGTCCACCCAGCGCTCGTCGATCAGGGTGCCGGCGGCCGCGATCACGTCGTTGCTCGTCGGGTCGATCACGTCCTTGGCAATCGTGCGGCCCAGTACGCGCTCGCCCAGCGGCTCGACCACATCGCCACCTTCGACGATCGGCGTCATCACCACACCTTGGTCGGTGCCGCAATCGACCTCGGTCACGACCACGTCCTGCGCCACGTCAACCAAACGACGGGTCAGATAGCCCGAGTTCGCGGTCTTGAGTGCGGTATCCGCCAGACCCTTACGAGCGCCGTGGGTCGAGATGAAGTACTGCAGAATGTTCAGCCCTTCACGGAAGTTCGCGGTGATCGGGGTTTCGATAATGGAGCCGTCCGGCTTCGCCATCAGGCCACGCATGCCGGCCAGCTGACGGATCTGCGCGGCAGAACCACGCGCACCGGAATCGGCCATCATGAAGATCGAGTTGAACGAAGGAGTCTTGACGGTATTGCCGTCGGCATCCGTCGTCTCCTCGTGCCCAATCTTGTCCATCATCGCGCGAGCCACCTGCTCATTGGCACGCGACCAGACGTCCACGACGCGGTTATACCGCTCACCGCCGGTCACCAGACCAGAGGTGTATTCGTCGTCAATCGCCTTCACTTCGTCGGCCGCCTTGGCGAGGATGACTTCCTTCTCCTCGGGGATGACCATATCGCCCACAGCGATGGAAATACCCGCCTTGGTCGACATCGCAAAACCGGTGTACATCAACTGGTCAGCAAAGACGACGCTGTCCTTGGTGCCGCAGCGACGGTAGCTGGCGTTGATCACTGCGGAGATGGCCTTCTTGGTCATCGCACGGTTGATCATGGCAAACGGCATGCCTTCCGGCAGGACCTCGGACAGCAGTGCACGACCCGCCGTGGTCTCCACGACATGGCGCTTGGCCTGGACAGACCCGTCTTCCTGGTCAATCCAGTCGTCCATGCGGACCTTGACCTTGGCCTGCAGATCCACAATCCCGTTGTCGAACGCGCGACGCACTTCGGCCGGATCAGCGAAGACCATGCCCTCGCCCTTGGCGTTGATACGTTCGCGGCTCATCCAGTAGAGGCCAAGCACAACGTCCTGCGACGGCACGATGATCGGATCACCATTGGCCGGAGACAGGATGTTGTTCGTGGACATCATCAGCACGCGCGCTTCAAGCTGGGCTTCCAGCGACAACGGAACGTGAACGGCCATCTGGTCGCCATCGAAGTCCGCGTTGAACGCGGTGCAAACCAGCGGATGCAGCTGGATCGCCTTACCTTCGATCAACACCGGCTCGAAAGCCTGGATGCCAAGACGATGCAGCGTCGGTGCACGGTTCAGCATGACCGGATGTTCGCGGATGCAGTCTTCCAGGATGTCCCAGACTTCCGCCTCTTCCCGCTCCACCATCTTCTTGGCGGCCTTGATGGTCGAGGCCATCTCAAGACGCTGCAGACGCGAGAAGACGAAGGGCTTGAAGAGCTCCAACGCCATCTTCTTCGGCAGTCCGCACTGGTGCAGCTTGAGCGTCGGACCAACCACGATGACCGAACGGCCGGAGTAGTCGACGCGCTTGCCCAGCAGGTTCTGGCGGAACCGGCCCTGCTTGCCCTTGATCATGTCGGCCAGGGACTTGAGCGGGCGCTTGTTCGAACCCGTGATCGCCCGGCCACGACGGCCGTTGTCGATCAGCGCGTCGACGGCTTCCTGCAACATGCGCTTTTCGTTGCGCACGATGATGTCGGGAGCGGCCAGCTCAAGCAGGCGCTTGAGGCGGTTATTACGGTTGATCACCCGGCGGTAGAGATCATTAAGATCCGACGTCGCGAAGCGACCGCCGTCCAGCGGCACCAGCGGACGCAAATCCGGCGGCAGCACTGGCAGCACGTCCAGGATCATCCAGTCGGGCTTGTTGCCAGAGGTAATGAAGGACTCGATCAGCTTCAGGCGCTTGCCCAGCCGCTTGATCTTGGTTTCGGAACCGGTTGCACCGATGTCCTCACGCAGCTTGGTGGCTTCGGTCGGCAGATCAATGCCACCCAGCAGATCAAGCACGGCCTCCGCGCCCATCTTGGCGACGAACTCGTCGCCGTGCTCTTCGAGAGCCGTGAGGTACTCCTCTTCGGTCAAAATCTGGGCGCGCTCCATCGGCGTCAGGCCCGGATCGATGACCACATGCGCCTCGAAGTACAGCACACGCTCGATGGCGCGCAGCGGCATGTCGAGCAGCAGACCAATACGGGACGGCAGCGACTTCAGGAACCAGATGTGTGCGACGGGCGAGGCCAGTTCGATATGCCCCATGCGTTCGCGACGCACCTTGGCCAAGGTGACTTCCACGCCGCACTTCTCGCAGATTACACCACGGTGCTTCAGGCGCTTGTACTTGCCGCACAGACACTCGTAGTCCTTGATCGGACCGAAGATCTTGGCGCAGAACAAGCCATCACGTTCCGGCTTGAACGTACGATAGTTAATTGTTTCAGGCTTCTTCACCTCACCGAATGACCATGAACGAATGGTTTCGGGAGACGACAGGCCGATCTTGATGGCGTCGAAATCGTCCATCTGATCGGGTTGGCGAAGCAGACTCAGCAAATCTTTCATAACAGCTCCACAAGTGTGGTTAGCAATCGCTCGGGATCGAATTCAGTTCGGATTGAACGCGATCCGGCTGACCATCCAGTGCCGACGAGGCCGTACCCGCGCTCACACGCGGGTACGGCGGACCGTCAGTTGTCCTCTTCCAGCTCGATGTTGAGACCCAACGAGCGGATTTCCTTGACCAGCACGTTGAAGGACTCGGGCATGCCGGCCTCCATGCGATGGTCGCCGTCCACGATGTTCTTGTACATCCGTGTCCGACCGGTCGTGTCATCAGACTTGACCGTCAGCATCTCCTGCAGCGTATAGGCCGCGCCATAGGCTTCCAGCGCCCAGACTTCCATCTCACCGAAGCGCTGGCCGCCGAACTGCGCCTTACCACCCAGCGGTTGCTGCGTGACCAGCGAGTACGGACCGGTGGACCGTGCATGCATCTTGTCATCCACCAGATGGTTGAGCTTGAGCATGTACATGTAGCCAACGGTGACCGGACGCGCGAAAGCGTCTCCGGTTCGGCCATCGAACAGTTCGCACTGGCCGCTTTCCGGCAGGTCTGCCAGGCGCAGCAGCGAGCGGACCTCTTCTTCGGCGGCACCGTCAAACACCGGCGTAGCCGTCGGAACCCCGTTGGAGAGGTTGCGCGCCATCTGATGCACCTCCTCGTCCGTGAACTCTTCCATGTTCACAATCTGGGCACCTTCACCGCTGTAGACCTCACCCAGGAACTTGCGCAGTTCCTGCGTGGCATTGGCGGCTTCCATCATGCGGCCGATCTTCAACCCGACACCCTTGGCAGCCCAGCCCAAGTGCGTTTCGAGAATCTGACCGATGTTCATGCGTGATGGCACGCCCAACGGGTTCAGGACGATGTCCACCGGCGTACCGTCGGCGGCAAAGGGCATGTCTTCAACCGGAACAATCTGGGAGATGACACCCTTGTTTCCGTGACGACCGGCCATCTTGTCGCCCGGCTGGATGCGACGCTTCACGGCCAGATACACCTTGACCATCTTCAGCACGCCCGGAGCGAGCTCGTCACCAGCGGTGATCTTGGTCTTCTTGGACTCGAAGCGCTTGTCGAACTCGACCCGCTGCTCCTCGACCTGCTTGGCCGCCGATTCCAGCTGTGCCTGGGCATCTTCATCCGCCAGGCGGATGTCGAACCACTTCTCGCGCTCCAGCCCGTCGAGGTACTCCTCGGTGACCGTGGAACCCTTTTTCAGCTTGGATGGGCCGCCGTCAGCTTTCGCGCCGACCAGGGCCGTCCGGATGCGAGCGTAGATGTCGTCTTCGAAAATACGCAGCTGGTCGTTGAGATCCTTGCGAACCTGGGCCAGCTCCTCGGCCTCGATCGACAGTGCACGCGAGTCCTTGTCGACACCCTCACGGGTGAAGACGCGCACGTCGATCACGGTGCCGTCGACACTCGGCGGCACGCGCAGGGACGTGTCCTTCACGTCCGAAGCCTTCTCGCCGAAGATCGCACGCAGCAGCTTTTCTTCCGGTGTCAGCTGAGTCTCGCCCTTGGGCGTGACCTTTCCGACCAGAATATCGCCACCCTTGACCTCGGCCCCGATGTGCACCACGCCTGCCTGATCCAGCTTGCGCAGCGCGGCCTCGTTGACGTTCGGAATGTCCTCGGTGATCTCCTCGGGCCCCAACTTCGTTTCGCGAGCGACACAGGTCAGTTCCTCGATGTGGATCGAGGTGAAGCGGTCTTCCTCGACCAGCCGCTCGGAGACGAGGATGGAATCCTCGAAGTTGTAGCCATTCCAGGGCATGAACGCGACCTGGAGATTCTGACCCAGGGCCAGCTCACCCAAATCCGTCGACGGTCCGTCGGCAACCACGTCGCCACGCTCCAGCTTGTCACCCGGCTTCACCAGCGGACGCTGGTTGATGCAGGTGTTCTGGTTGGAACGCTGGTACTTGATCATGTTGTAGATGTCGACGCCCGGTTCGCCCGGAATCGTCTCGTCATCGTTCACACGAATCACGATGCGCGAGGCATCCACCTTGTCGACGACACCGCCACGACGGGCCGTGATCGCCACGCCGGAGTCAACGGCCACGCGGCGCTCAATACCGGTGCCAACCAGCGGCTTTTCGGCACGCAGGCAAGGCACAGCCTGACGCTGCATGTTCGACACCATCAGCGCACGGTTGGCGTCGTCATGTTCCAGGAACGGAATCAACGCGGCGGCGACCGACACGATCTGACGCGGTGAGACGTCCAGATACTGGACCTTCTCAGGCGCCATCAACGTGAACTCGTTCTGGAAACGGCAGGACACGAGATCTGCGACGAAATTGCCCTTGTCGTTCAGGATCGAGTTCGCCTGCGCGATGACGTAGCGCCCTTCCTCGATCGCGGACAGGTATTCGATCTCGTCCGTGACCACGCCATCGTTCACTTTGCGGTACGGCGTTTCGAGGAAGCCGTACTCGTTAGTCCGTGCGTACACAGCCAGCGAGTTGATCAGACCGATATTCGGGCCTTCCGGCGTCTCAATCGGGCAGATACGGCCGTAATGCGTCGGATGCACATCGCGGACTTCAAAGCCCGCGCGCTCGCGGGTCAGACCACCCGGCCCGAGGGCGGACACGCGACGCTTGTGCGTGACCTCCGACAGCGGGTTGTTCTGATCCATGAACTGCGACAGCTGCGAGGACCCGAAGAATTCCTTGATTGCAGCGGCCACCGGCTTGGCGTTGATCAGTTCCTGCGGCATCAGGCCTTCGGATTCGGCCAGCGCCAAGCGCTCGCGAACCGCGCGCTCGACACGCACCAGCCCGGTGCGGAAGGCATTTTCTGCCATTTCACCAACGGAACGGATACGGCGGTTGCCCAGGTGATCGATGTCGTCCGTCTGACCCTTGCCGTTGCGGATCGCAATGATCTCCTTCGCAACGTCGACGATATCGGAGCTGTTGCCCAGCTGTGCGACCAGATCCTTGGAGAACTGATCCTTCTTGCCCTCGAAGTACTGGGCGTCGTACAGCACCGGCGAACCCGTCACTTCATCGCGGCCGATGCGACGGTTGAACTTCATCCGCCCAACAGCAGAGATGTCGTAGCGCTCGGCATTGAAGAACAGGTTATCGAACAGGCCTTCAGCAGCATCCTTGGTCGGCGGTTCGCCGGGACGCATCATCCGGTAGATCTCGACCAGCGCTTCGAGTTGCGTCGACGTCGGGTCAACACGCAGCGTGGTGGAGATGTACGGACCGTTATCGATTTCGTTCGTGTAGAGAACGGGAATGTCCTTGATGCCGGCACCACGCAGGGATTCCAGCGTCTCCGGAATGATCTCGGCATTCGCCTCGACCAGAACCTCGCCGGTTTCCGGATCGATGATGTGGCGCGCGATCGTACGGCCGATCAGGTAGTCCTCGGGGACTTCCAGACGGTCGACACCCGCGTCCTTCAACAACTTGATGTGACGCGCCGTGATCCGACGACCTTCCTCGACAATCACTTCCTTGCCGGACTTGATGTCAAAGGCCGCCGTCTCACCCCGCAGTCGCTCGGGCACCAGATCCAGCTCTGCTCCCTCCTGCGCGAGATGGAACATCGCCGTTTCGTGGAACAGTTCCAGCATCTGCTGGTTGTCATAACCCAACGAGCGGAACAGGATCGTCGCCGGCAGCTTGCGGCGGCGGTCGATACGCACGTACAGGTTGTCCTTCGGATCAAACTCGAAGTCCAGCCAGGAACCACGGTAGGGAATCACCCGCGCGGAATAGAGCAACTTGCCCGAGCTGTGGGACTTGCCCTTGTCGTGGTCGAAGAACACGCCAGGCGAACGGTGCAGCTGCGAAACAATCACGCGCTCCGTGCCATTGATGATGAACGTGCCGTGGTCGGTCATGAGCGGCAATTCGCCCATGTAGACCTCTTGCTCACGCACATCCTTGACGGTCTTGGCCTTGGAATCCTTGTCATAAATGACCAGGCGGACCACAACGCGCAGCGGCGCCGAATAGGTCATGCCACGGATGCGGCACTCCTGCTCGTCAAATACCGGGTTGCCCAGGCGATAACTGACATATTCCAGTGCCGCGCTACCGGAGTAGCTCGTCATCGGGAAGATGGAGTTGAAGGCTGCGTGCAGCCCGGTGACCTGCCGCTGCTCCGGCGGCAGTTCTACCTGCAGGAACTGACGATAGGAATCGATCAGCGTCGCGAGCAGGAAGGGGACTTCCAGCGTGGATTCCAGCTTGCGGAAATCCTTGCGAATTCGCTTCTTCTCGGTGAACGAGTAAGCCATGCGTTACCTCGACTAACGGACCCGGGTGCGCCACACAAATCGGCATTTGCGTGGCCACTGTATTCGCGAGACGGACATTCCGCCGCGCAGTGGCTGAACCCCAACCTGGGGCACCAACCTGAAATTCAACGGCGAAAGGCCGGTGGCCCAACGGCCACCAGCCTTCGCCGGCTGCATGCCTTAAGCGATACGCTCAGGCAACTGCAGTTTGACCAATGAAGCCGCGGCCTCGGTTGGTCACGACGCGTCGCGCCGAACTCACTACTTGAGCTCGACCTTGGCGCCAGCTTCTTCCAACTGCTTCTTGACTTCTTCAGCTTCGTCCTTGGACGCGCCTTCCTTGACGGTCGCCGGAGCGCCTTCGACCATTTCCTTGGCTTCTTTCAGCCCAAGGCCGGTGATGACACGGACGGCCTTAATGGCGCCGACCTTGTTCTCACCAAAGCTGGTCATCACGACGTCGAACTCGGTCTGCTCTTCAGCAGCGGCGGCGTCACCACCCGCAGCCGGGCCAGCGGCCACAGCAACCGGAGCAGCGGCGGACACGCCAAACTTTTCTTCCATCGCGGAAATCAGGTCCACCACGTCCATGACGGACATGTTGGAAATGGTTTCGAGGATGTCTTCTTTGCTAACTGCCATTGTCATTACCTAAAAACGTTGTTGCTAGTGATTATTGAAAAGGCTCAGGCTGCCTGTTTGGCATCGCGTACCGCGGCGATCGTACGGACCAGCTTCGCCTGCGGCTCGGCCAGGGTCCGGACAAACTTCGCGATCGGGGCCTGCATGACACCCAGGAGCATGCCGAGGGCTTGCTCGCGGGTGGGCAGGTCCGCCAAACGGGCGAGATCAGAGGCCGGCAGGCTCTGGCCGCCGACGGAAACCGCCGTGACCTTGAGCTTGTCGTGTCCCTTGCTGAAATCTTTGATCACGCGTGCAGCTGCACCCGGATCTTCCAGCGAGAAACCCAGTACCAACGGGCCGACCAGCGTGTCGTTCAGGCACTCGAATTCAGTGCCGGACAACGCGCGTTTTGCCAAAGTGTTCTTGACGACACGCAAGTACGAACCACCCTCACGGGCGTTCTTGCGCAATTCGTCCATCTCACCGGCGGACAGTCCTCGGTACTCTGCCACCACGGCGGATAACGCCTTGCTGGCAACCTCGTTGACCTCTGCGACCAGGGCCTTTTTGTCTTCCAGTCTTAGTGCCACTTGGAACACACTCCTGGTTGCATCGAACTCCCGACGTGGCGACTGCCACGCCGGCCCTAGTGGGTTGCAACAAACACAACCCGTTCGGTGGCCTTTCCACTATCGCTAGCGTCAGGCAACACCGTCTGCGTGCGCCGGGTCTCCCCATTAAGTTCCATTGCAGGAACACGTCACGGTCTTTGACGGATCTGCCAGCCCGAAAGCCGGCAGCGCCATCAAATTCCTACGCGGCTCGACCCAAGTCGAACCGAAATCTGTATTGATCAGTCGGTCAAGCTGGAATGATCAATGGCCACGCCCGGCCCCATCGTCGTGGAGAGCGTAACCTTCTTGAAATAAACGCCCTTGGACGCCGACGGCTTGGCCTTGCGCAGATCGCGCATCAGCGCCTTCAGATTTTCCGTTAGCGCGGCATTGTCAAACTTCACCGAGCCAATCGCGCAATGAATAATGCCGGCCTTGTCGGTGCGATAACGCGCCTGACCCGACTTGGCATTCTTCACCGCAGTCGCGACATCCGGCGTCACCGTCCCCGTCTTCGGGTTCGGCATCAAACCGCGCGGACCCAGCACCGGACCCAGTGCGCCGACGACGCGCATGGCGTCGGGGCTCGCGATGACGACGTCATAGTTCATGTCGCCGCCCTTCATCGCTTCTGCCAGATCATCCATGCCGACAACATCAGCACCGGCTGCCTGAGCGGCTTCGGCGTTGGCGCCCTGCGTAAACACGGCCACGCGAACGTCCTTGCCGGTTCCGCTCGGAAGAATCGTCGATCCGCGCACAGCCTGGTCGGATTTACGCGCATCGATACCGAGATTGACGGACACATCGACCGACTCGCTGAAACGAGACGTGGCGACTTCGCGCAGGATATCCAGCGCGTCATCCAGTGGATAAACCTTGCCCGCTTCAATCTTGTCGCGGATCAGCTTGCGCTTCTTGGTCAGTTTAGCCATGACTTAAACGCCCTCCGACTCGATGCCCATCGCACGCGCCGAACCGGCGATGGTGCGAACGGCCGCGTCCATGTCCGCGGCGTTGAGATCAGGCCACTTGGTCTTGGCGATCTCTTCGAGCTGCTCACGGGTGATCTTGCCAACCTTCTTGGTGTTCGGAGTCGGACTGCCGGACGTGATGCCCACAGCCTTCTTGATCAGGATGGCCGCCGGCGGCGTCTTGGTGATGAACGTGAAGCTGCGATCGCCATACACCGTGATCACGACCGGCGTCGGCAGACCCGGCTCCATGCTCTGCGTCTGTGCGTTGAACGCCTTGCAGAACTCCATGATGTTCACACCATGCTGACCCAGCGCCGGGCCCACAGGCGGACTGGGGTTGGCCTTGCCTGCAGGTACCTGCAGCTTGATATAGGCCGTAATCTTCTTGGCCATGCTTGATTACCTCTCTTTCAAGGCGGGTACCAACGGCAGGATCACTGCCTCCCCGGGGTTATTGGTGAAAGACGAGATTCCAAGCGTGAGGAAACTCCCTCACACCTGACACCTCGCCCACACCGCTATGCTTTCTCGACTTGCCCGAATTCCAACTCGACCGGCGTGGAGCGGCCAAAGATCAACACCGAGACCCGCAAGCGGTTCTTCTCGTAGTTGACCTCTTCGACCACGCCGTTGAAATCGGCGAACGGGCCGTCGGTGACGCGCACGCCCTCGCCGGCTTCAAACAGCGTCTTCGGCCGAGGCTTATCGACGCTCTCTTCGACGCGATTCAGAATCTGATCTGCCTCACGATCGGAAATCGGCGCCGGGCGGTCACTGGTGCCACCGATAAAGCCGAGGACCTTGGGCACACTCTTGACCAGATGCCAGGTCTCATCGTTCATTTCCATCTGGACCAGCACGTAGCCCGGAAAGAACTTGCGCTCGGTCGTGCGCTTCTGACCTTCGCGAATTTCAACGACCTCCTCCGTTGGCACGAGGATATCGCCGAAAAAGTCGGTTAGCCCGGCGCGCTCGACGCGATCCAGCAACGCTTTGCGGACATGATTTTCATACTGCGAATACGCGTGGACGACGTACCATTTCTTGCTCATGACTACGCCTCCCCTCGGCCGGTCAGTGCCTTAACGCCCCACAGCAGGACTGCGTCCACGCCGTAGAGAAATGCGCCAAGCAACAACACCACCACAAAAATTAGTAACGTGGTCTGCACGGAGTCGCGCCGGGTCGGCCAGACGACCTTACGCAGCTCGACACGGGAACCCCGCACGTAGGACCACATGGTCTTGCCGACCTGCGACTGCATCAGAATCGCGACCGCGGCAGCAACAGCGATCAACAAGCCACCGACGCGTACGGCAACGTTGAATTGCGTTTCAAAATAGTAGAATGCGCCGATTGCGCCGCCGAGCACTAGAACGGCAAGCAAAATCAGCACGTTATCCAGCGCGGAACCGGATTGTGTTTCGTTCGAGCTCATTGAGATCCAGTGTCAGGGCCAGCCAGCCGACGGATGGCAGGGCAGGAGGGTCTCGAACCCCCAACCTGCGGTTTTGGAGACCGCCGCTCTACCAATTGAGCTACTGCCCTAATACGCGTCCGGCGAAAGGGCGCGGATTATACCCTGTCGCGCGCCGAATGAAAGCCCCTTGTTTCGAGATGATTTCGGCGGGGCCGATTGCGCCCACCCATAGGGCAGACAAGGCGTTTCGCTGAGGCAGCCGATTACGCCGAACGAGGCCGCCGATTCGCTTTCCGGGACCTTGCCGCTCACTCAATGACCAGAGCGCAGCGACTTCGTTTGAATTGGGTGCCCACCGCCGGAATCGAACCGGCGTTCAGCCGCTTCGCGTCCAAACGCCACTACAGGCGCCAGGCTTCCACACCCCCGGCTCGCTACGCGAGCCACCCCCTAACTTAGGGGGGAGGTCTCCGATTCGATTTCCGGGACCTTGCCGCTCACTCAACAACCAGAGCGCAGCGACTTCGTTTGAATTTGGTGCCCACCGCCGGAATCGAACCGGCGACCTCACCCTTACCAAGGGTGTGCTCTACCAACTGAGCTAGGTGGGCATTGCATCAGATTGTAGCCCACCAAAGCGGACCGTCTAGGCGATCGCCGAGCAATCGCTACGCCAAGTTGGAGCGGGTGATGGGAATCGAACCCACATCATCAGCTTGGAAGGCTGAGGTTCTACCGTTGAACTACACCCGCCTGTCCAGGCGCACCGCACTGAGTGGACCAAGCTTCTGGTCACCATGCCGGAAGGTGGAGTCTCAATGCCATTTCAGCGGCCAGCGACCGCTAAATTGGTGGAGGGGGCAGGATTCGAACCTGCGAAGGCTGAGCCGACAGATTTACAGTCTGTTCCCGTTGACCGCTTGGGTACCCCTCCGCGGAGCGCGGTATTGTCATGATCGGACACCCCCCCGTCAAGACACACGTGCACGGGTAGAGGCTGCGTCAAAGATCTTTTCGGCATTTGCGGCCAGAAAGTACTTATAGATTCGCGTCGAGCCGTCTTCCGCCTGCAGTGGTCGTCCCGAGTCATCGGTCGCAACTGAGCGCTCAATGATCTCCACAAACTGTCTTTCTGTCTGCGCGATTCCGGTTGCGCCATCATCTTCCAGGACCGGGGTGTCCATGGTCTGCGCCATCGTGGCGGTCTGTCGAAGCTGTGTACCGGGCGCGCCCTGAATCGCCGGCAACATCCGAAACCCGAGAGAGCGCATGTCCTGGGTCATTGCGTCAATGCTTGGATAACCCGCGGCGAGCACATCGATAGTGACGTGATTGAAGTCTGCCCCCAACGCCAGCGCACTGGCCGCTTCGCCCGATACCTCGGCAACGGTATTCAAAACGGCGCGGCGTATTGGCGGGCCCGGACGGGTCAGCAAGGTATCCACCGTCAGCGCAAGCAAACGGTCAGCGTCGACCTTGGCAACACCGCCATTTGCCTCCGCGGCATTCAACAACTCGATCAGTTCGGCGTGGTCCGCTGCTTGCCACGACGATTCGGCATCCTCACGGATCGTCGCGGCAACGCCTTCGGGAAACGCCTCGAAATCCACTTCACTGATGAAGAGTTTGAATTGAGCAGCGTCGTCACCGGGAACCTGAAGATCGAAAGATTCCAGCTTCTTCGCAGGGAAGCTGTAGGTCCGGTCCGGGTACATGTCGAGTTGCGCGGCAACCCGCACCAGCAGGCTGGTCACGCGCGGATCAGCGCTGCGTATCGCGGCGTGATCGTTGCGGAATTGCCCTCCCCGCTCGATCACATGCGCGCGCAGCTTGGCAAAATCGCGAACGCTGCCGACAAACTTTTCGGTCGCCGCCTCGACAAACATGTGCCGCAAGGACGCCCGCGGTACCAGCGATCCGGTCATGGTCTTATCCCACGTAATGACAGGCCGCGTATGATGCGCCGCCGCCGACCGAGCGCAAACCCGGCTCTTCTTGCGCGCACTTGCCGTCGGCGAGCGGACAACGCGTTCGGAACGCACAGCCCGACGGCGGGTTCAGCGGCGATGGCAGCTCACCGCGCAAGAATTTCGATTCACGTTCGCGCTTGTAGTCCGGATCTGGCACCGGAATCGCGCTGAGCAGCGCGCGCGAGTATGGATGCCGCGGCTGACGGTAGAGCTCTTCCGCGTCGGCCACCTCGACGACCTTGCCGAGGTACATCACCATCACGCGGTCGCTGATATGCCGAACCACGGCGAGATCATGCGCGATGAAGATCAGCGAAAGCTGCAGTTCGTGCTTCAGCTTGATCAGCAAGTTGACGATCTGCGCCTGAATCGAGACATCAAGGGCCGAGACCGGCTCGTCACAGATCACGACCTTCGGCTCCAGAATCAGCGCGCGCGCAATCCCGATACGCTGACACTGGCCACCGGAGAATTCGTGCGGGTAGCGGTTGATCTGATTCGGCAGCAGGCCCACCCGCTTCATCATCGTCCGCACGCGCTGGCGCCGTTCGTCCTTGGACAGATTCGGCTCGTGGACGCCCAGCGGCTCGCCGATAATCTCGCCCACCGTCATTCGCGGGTTGAGTGCCGCGAGCGGATCCTGGAACACCACCTGCATGTCCCGGCGGGTCTTCTGCCAATCGGCATTCGACTGGGTAGTCAACTCCTTGCCCAGCAGGCTGATGCTGCCGGCGGACGCGGGGACCAAACCCAAAATGGCTCGCGCCAGGGTCGACTTGCCGCAGCCTGACTCGCCGACCACTCCCAGGGTTTCTCCAGGATGCAGGTCGAGATTCACCCCGTTTACCGCATGTAATGCCTTGGGCTTGGCGAACAGACCACTGGCGATCGGGAAACTCACGCGCACCTGACGCAGCGACAACAAGGGGCGACTCATGATGGACGAACCTCCGCGACCGAAGCGTGGCAGGCACGACGATGCTGCGCGGTCTCCACGGCTTCCAGCACCGGCCGATGGGTCGGACAGGGATCATGCCGCCAGGCACAACGCGCCTCGAACGGGCAGCCGGGCGGCAGGTGCAGCAGGTCAGGCGGATTGCCTGGGATCGCGACCAGCTCGGACTGGTGATCCGAATCCAGGCTCGGGATCGAATCCAGCAAACCCCGTGTGTACGGGTGTGTGGGCCCCTTGAACAAGGTCCGTGCGTCCGCCTGCTCCATGATCTGGCCACCGTAGAGCACCAGCACTTCGTCGCAGACGTCGGCCACGACACCCAGGTCGTGCGTGATCATGACGATGGCGACGCCGAACTCATCGCGAAGATCGGAGAGCAGATCGAGAATCTGCGCCTGCACCGTCACGTCCACTGCCGTCGTCGGTTCATCCGCGATCAGCAACTCCGGACGTGTCAGCAAGGTCATCGCGATCATCACGCGCTGACGCATGCCACCAGAAAACTCGTGCGGGTAACGCAGGATGCGGCTCTTGGCGTCCGGGATACGGACCGCATCCAGCATCTTGATCGATTCCTGCACGGCTTCGCGTTTGCCCATGCCGCGATGCCGGACCAGCACCTCGGCCATCTGCGTGCTGACCTTCAGATACGGATTCAATGAGGTCATCGGATCCTGAAAGATCATGCCGATATGTGCGCCGCGGATACTGTTCATCCGGCGCTGGCCGACACCCACCAACTCTTCACCCTTGAACTGAATCGATCCGCTCACTTCGCCATTGCTGGCAAGCAGACCCATGATGGCCAAAGCGGTCTGGCTCTTCCCCGAACCAGATTCACCGACGATGCCAAGCGTGGCACCGGCGTCCAGCGAGAAGTTCAGGCCATTGACGGCCTGGACGATCCCGTCCTCGGTCGTGAACCGCACATCGAGGTTGTTGACGGCTAGCAGCATGACCTAGCGATCCTTGGGGTCCAGCGCGTCACGCAAACCGTCGCCGACAAAGTTGAAGCAGAACAGGGTGAGCGCCAGAAAGCTTGCGGGGAAGGCCAGCGTCCACCATGAAGATTCCATCTCGCGAGCGCCTTCGTTGACCAGCGCCCCCCACGAGGTTGAGGGCTCCTGCACACCCAGCCCCAGAAAGCTGAGGAAGGACTCGACCAGAATCACCCTCGGGATGGTGAGCGTGACATAAACGACCACCACCCCCAGCAGATTCGGCACCACGTGGCGAGCGATGATGTTCCGGGTACTCACCCCCATGGCCTGGGCGGCCTCCACGAACTCGCGACCCTTGAGCGACAAGGTCTGCCCGCGGACGATGCGCGCCATATCCAGCCAGGTGATCGCACCAATGGCGACAAAGATCAATACGATATTGCGGCCGAACAGCACCATCAGCAGGATCACGAGAAACATGAAGGGCAGCGCGTACAGAATATCGACAACACGCATCATCACGGCATCAACGCGGCCGCCCAGGTAGCCCGCGGTGGCCCCCCAGGCCGTGCCGATCAGCAGACTCACCGCAGTGGCGACAATGCCAACCAGCAACGAGATCTGACCGCCCACCAGCGTGCGCACGAACAGGTCACGCCCGACGGAGTCGGTGCCGAAAAAATGGCCGTCGCTGAGGCTGGGGGCGGTGGCGACCTTGTCCCAGTCCACCGCGTCGAAGCTGTATGGCGCGAGCAAGGGGCCTGCAAAGCAGATCAGCAGCATCACGGTCAGAATGACCAGGCTCGTCACTGCCGCTCTGTTTCGGCGCAAGCGCCGCCATGCGTCTACCCAGAGGCTGCGGCCCTGGACGATCTCGTCGCCATCCACGGCATCCTGCAGCACGTTTGCGGCGCTGGTACTCATTGGGCGCGCACCTTCGGATCGAGCACGCTGTAGAGCAGATCCACCAGAAAGTTGAACGCGATGATCAATGCGCCGTAGAAAATCACCACGCCAAGTACCAGGGTGTAGTCACGGTTCAATGCTCCCTGCACGAAAAAACGCCCCAGGCCGGGAATGGAAAAGATCTGCTCCATGACCACCGAACCGGTGATGATCCCGGCCGTGGCCGGGCCAAGGTAGGACAGCACGGGCAGAAAGGCGGGCTTGAGCGCATGCCGCAGAATGACCTGACGCATGGGCAGGCCCTTGGCCCGGGCTGTACGCAGGTAGTTCGACCGTAGGATTTCGATCATGCTGCCGCGCATAATCCGGGCTACATAGGCCACCTGCGGTAGGGCCAGAGCGATTACCGGCAAGACCATGTTCTGCCACGCCCCACCGTTCCAGCCGCCTGCCGGCAACCAGCCAAACGCGACCGCGAACACCAGGATCAGCAACGGTGCGACAACAAAGTTCGGGATCGAAATACCGGTCATCGCAACCGTCATGACGCCATAGTCCGTCGCGCTGTTCTGCCTCATCGCGGCGATCATTCCAAAGATCGACCCGAAGAATACGGCGACGATCATCGCCGAGAAGCCCAGCTTCAGCGAAACAGGAAAGCCCTGCGCGATCAGTTCATTGACCGTGTAGTCAACGTACTGAAACGACGGCCCCAGGTCCCCCTGCAGGACGTCACCAAGATAGCTGGCGTACTGAACGATGAGTGGCTTATCCAGACCGTAGGCAGCGTCCAGATTGGCGCGAACCTCCGGCGGTACGGGCTTTTCTAGATCGAAAGGCCCACCCGGCGCCAGGCGCATCATGAAAAACGCCAGCGTGATCAAAACCAGCAGTGTTGGAATGGCAGCGAGCAAACGCTTGAATGCGAAGCTCAGCACGGGCGCGCCCCTACCCTGTATTGATTGATCACGGGATTCACCATCGGGTCAGTGCGCGAGAATGCGCCAGTTCTTGGTGTAGTGGTGATCCATGATGTTCGGCACAAAGCCGTCCACATACGGCTTCACCAAGCCTTTTTCCACGTAGTAGTAGATCGGCATGATCGGCTGGTCCGCCAGCAACATGCGCTCGGCCTGCTCCATCAGCTTGGCACGGCGATCCATGTCGGTTTGCACCGAAATTTCCGCCAACAGGGCATCGTACTCCGGGTTGTTGTAGCCGGAATCGTTGATGCCGTGCTTGGAGTGCATGAGCTCCAGAAAGGTGTAGGGATCGTTGTAGTCGCCAATCCAGCCGGCACGGAACACCTGGGTATCCTGCTTGAGCTTGCGAGTTTGCAGAAAGACCTTCCACTCTTCGTTGATCAGCGTGTAGTCGACCCCCAGCACGGCTCGCCACATGGCTGCCACGGCCAGCGACACTTTCTTGTGGTTCTCGTGGGTGTTGTAGCGAATCTCGACCTGCAGCGGATTGTCTTCGGAATAGCCCGCTTCGTTGTATAGCCTCCGCGCCTCGGCGAAACGCTCGTCGCGCGTCATGTCCGCGTAGCCCGCGACCTGAGATTCGTACCCGGTAATCCCCGGGGGCACGAAGCCATAGGCCGGCTGCTCCCCTAGATTCAGGATCTTCTCGCAGATCACCCGACGGTCGATCGCCATCGACAGCGCTTGCCGCAGCTTCAGATTGCCCTTGAATGGCGGCTGCGTGACGTTAAAGCCGAAGTAGTAAATTCCCAGATACGTCGATACTTCCAGCTCGTCGCCCAAGTGATCGCGTATCCAGCCGACCTGGGACACCGGCACGTCGTAGGTGTAGTCCAGCTCGCCAGCACGGTAGCGTTTGAGTTCGGAGGACTGGTCCTCGGTCGCGTAGTAATAAACCGTGTTGATTGTGGTGTTTGCATCGCCCCAGTACATGGGGTTCCGCTTCAGGACAATGTGGGACTGCACCACCCAATCATCCAGCACGTAGGCTCCGTTGTTCACCATATTGCCGGGGCGCGAGAACTTGTCGCCGAACGTTTCCACGGTCGCGCGATGCACCGGATAGGTGCTGGAATGATTCAGCAGCCCCAGAAAGTACGGCGTCGGCGCCTTGAGCCGGATTTCAACGGTGAAATCGTCCAGGGCGGTGACGCCGAGATCCTCCACGGGCCGTTCGCCGGCGACCACTGACTCGGCGTTCTCGATCGGCGCGAGAATCTGAGCATATTTGGACGCGGTGACAGGATCCGCACTGCGGCGCAGACCGTAGACGTAATCCATGGCCGTGACCGGGTCGCCATTCGACCAACGTGCCTCAGGGCGCAGCTTGAAGGTGTAGACGGTACCGTCCTCGGACAGCGTCCACGACGCAGCACCACCGGGAATGATGTCTCCGTTTGGCGCTTCGCTCGTCAGGCCTTCGTAGAGATCGCGAAGAATATGCGAGGACGGAACGCCTTCGGCCTTGTGCGGGTCCAGTGTCTGTGGCTCCGCACCGTTGCCTTTGTGAAGAACTTGCTCCGCTGCCAGCTCAGCCGCGGAACTAACCGTCGCGACGCTCCCCAGAGCGCAGACGAGAAACAGTGCGCCAAGTGCACTTCGCATAGCATTCCCCGACGGCTGATCAGCCTTCTGTTGCGAGATGTGCAAGCCAGGCCTGCGCCTGAGACTTGGTTGCGCTGTCATTGCGGGCAGCCAGGAAAGCCGAGCGGGCTTGATCCGTCTTTCCCTGATTCCAGGCCGCCACGCCGACGAGCAACTGGGTTTCACCTCGGTCGTTTACGCCCTTGGCCAAGGCGTTTTTCAGGGCTTCCTCAGCCTTGGGCCAATTTTCATCATCGATGTAGATCTGACCCAGCCGGTGCCAGATGCGACCGTCCGCCGCCAAGGGCGCCGCCTCGGTGAAAACCGACAAGGCCTGCGCGTTTTCCCGCGCCATCTGCCAGGCAGTGCCCAGCTTCTCCAGCGACTCGAGAGTCTTGTCAACGATGCCGGCATTCATCCCATCGGTAAGAACCTGGGCGGCCTTATAGGGAATTTCGAGAAACAGATAGACGTTCGCGAGGTTTTCGATCTCACGCTCGGTATCCAGGAAGCCCTGCCGTCCGGCCAGTGCGAGCACGGCCAGCGACTCCGGGTCGTCCTTCATCTCGAGAAACACGCCGGATAGCTGCTTCCAGTAGTCCTCTTTGATCGGATGATTGGCGATCAGTGTCACGAGGACTTCCGCGGCCTGCTTGAATTGCTTTTGCTCGTAGTGAATCGCGAGCTTGAGCTGATACCAAGTCTCCGGCACATCCTTGCGGGCGCGGATCGCCTTGTCCACGTATGGCAATGCAGAGCGGTACTGCTTGCGATCAACGTAAATACTCGCGATCAGAATGTAAGCGTCCGGCGCGGGATCACTACAGGTTTCATCAAGATATCGCTTCAGATACTTGAGTGCCGAATCCCTGTCTTCGACGGCGTAATACAACTGACCGACGTTGTTGAGCATTTGCTCATGCTGCTGTTGTGGCAGCGCGTTCAGATCAATGGCTTTTACGAAAGCGGGGATCGCATTCTTGTAGTCTTCCTGCGATGCCCACGCGAACGCTTCGGTCTGATAGACCAAGGCTTTCTCGTAGTCATTGCGCTCGACCTTGGGCAGCAGTTTTCGGGCCCCTTCGATCGCATCGCTGTACTTCTCTTCAGCGATATCTTCCTGAATGCGGGTCAGGCGACGATAAGTGAATTCGCTCAAGGAACCGCTGGCTTCTCGCGGTTCCTCGCAGTTCACTTCGGCAGCCGCCACTGACGGCATACCCGCCAGTGGCAGCAACGCAAACAAGCTCAGAGTAGCGAGGGTCTTCTTCATAGCTCTTAGTTCAATGTGAAGTTCAACGTCTGCGTCGCGCTTTGCTCGACCGGCTGGCCGTCTATGACCCGAGGCTTGAACTTCCATTTCAAAATCGCGGCGATAGCAGAACGTTCAAACACACCGCGCGGTTGCGCATCTGTCACTTTCGCGTCGCGCACGGTTCCGTCCGGGTTAATCACCAGCGACATGGTGACATAACCTTCCGTTCCGGCTCTCGCAGCCCGCCGCGGATACTGCGGCTGGATACGGACCAACGGCACCGCTTGCGAGCTACCGCTGGTTGGCGTCGCGCTGTAAGTCCCCAGGAACGGCCCTCCACCGATATTCGTCGGCAGATTGAGGTTCGGCAGGTTCATTTGCTGTGGCTGCTGCTGCGGCTTCGGCGTCTGCACCGATTTCAGCTTTGGCGGCGGCGGCGGTTTCTTGGGCGGTGGCGGCTTTTCCGGCTTGCGGCGCTCACGCTCCTGCAGGGATTCCTGTCGCTTGAGGCGGACAAAATCAATACCCCCGAGGTCTTCTCGCTTGGCGATATCGCCACCGCTGAGATACACCAGGGCGTGCATCATCCAGAACAGGCCAATGGCGACCAGTATCGCCAGCCCGAATGCTCCGAGTCTTCGCATGTCGTTTCCCGTCTACTCAGGGCGCCGGTTAGCTACCGGGTTCCTGAGCGGCGATCGACACGTTCTCGACACCCGCGAGACGGACCTGATCCATGACCTCAACAAAGCGGCCGGTCTCGGATGCCTTGTCAGCGATGATGACCACGGCGCCTTCGGGGTTCTCGGCGTGCAGCCGCTCCACGTTGGCGCGCACCGACCGGATATCCACCTGCCGCTTGTCGATCCAGACATCGCCATTCGAACGGATGGCAATCAGGATGTTGCCCGCTTCCTTGCGCTCAGCAGTGCTGGCGTTCGGACGACTCACGTCGATGCCAGCCTCCTTGACGAAGGAGGTGGTGACGATGAAGAAGATCAGCATGATGAAGACAATATCCAGCATCGGCGTCATGTCGATCGCCGCTTCGTCTTCTTGCGAACTCGCTTTACGACGCATGTTCGTATTCCTCAATCAGTGCGAGCCAAGCTCGTCTTCTAGCTCGCGCCGTTCACGCGTTGCCAGATTTTCGAGTTGCACGCTGAAATAGATGCCCGATAACGCCACCACCATGCCTGCCATCGTGGGCAGTGTGGCCCGGTACACACCGGAAGCCATTGCACGTGCGTTACCTGTTCCGGAGATCGCCATAACGTCGAACACGGAGACCATGCCGGTCACTGTGCCCAGCAGGCCGATCATCGGACACAAGGCCACCAGGGTTTTGATCGTCAACACAGAGCGGGCGACGGACTTGGAAGTTTCGGATATCAGGCGTGCCCGCAATCCTTTTGCCAACCAACTCCGACGATCCGCCTGCTGATCCCACCGTTCAATCGCCGACCGCTTGAGCTTCGGGTACGAGAAGCTGACAAACATCAGACGCTCAATGATCAGGCTCCAAAGCCCAATCGCAACGACGAGCAGAATCCAGACGATCGGACCTCCGTTCTCCAGGAAGTCCAGAATCGACGCAAACGGCTCAAGATGCAGCATTGCCGCCCTTGTGCTCAGCAATCAGACCGACCGATTCCTCATCCAAAGTCTGGATGATGCCCTTGGCCCGGCTCGCCAGCATGCTGTGGATCAGGATCAGCGGAATCGCCATGACCAGTCCCAGCACAGTGGTCATCAGCGCCTGCGAAATACCACCGGCCATCAGCTTCGGATCACCGGTGCCATACAGGGTGATTGACTGGAACACCTGGATCATCCCGGTCACGGTTCCGAGCAGCCCCAGCAACGGGCCGATCGCAGCGAGAATCTTGATGATGGACAGCCCGCGTTCGACGGCCGGTGTCTCCTTGAGCACCGCCTCATCCATCCGTAACTCAATGATTTCGGAATCAGCGCTTGGATCTTTGTAGTAGGCCTGCAGGACGCGACCCAGCGGGTTGCTTTCCTTGGGCTCGCTGATGTTCTTCTTCTGGCTGGAGATCTTTGCGCTCAATGCGCCCAGCGAAAGGAACTTCAGCAGCGAGATGATCAAGCCGATCACGGTGAGGCCAATGATCAGCCAGCCGATCATGCCCCCTTCGCTCTCCATCACGCGCTGCAGCAAATTGCGCTCTTGAATCTTGGCGCGCAGCAGGGTGCCCTGACTCGGGTCAACCACCATGGTGTGATAGCCGCTGGTCTCGCCGACAAAGTCTTTGGCGACGGAGACATAGGTCGAACTCGGCTGCTTCGGTAGCTTGCGGAACTTGCCCTCAACCCCGGTTTCGTAGGTGAGGAACTCGCCATCGGCAATCGCTGTGAAGGTGCCCAGCCGCACAACCGGCTTGGTCGCCTGCTCGCCGTCACCTTCAATCACAGTGGCATCGAACCGCACGACCTTACCCAGCTCGGTCATCTCACGCTGCATCTCAAACCACAGACGCTCGAGTTTGGCGATGGATGGCAGGCGCTTGGACTCGGCGAGATCACCGAGGAAGTCCATGCGCTCCTCACCAAGCTGCGCGGTGACCATGGAGTTCTGCGCAGCGGAGTAAACGTCGCCAGAAACCTGGCGCACAACGCCGAACATCTCGCCAAGCGCACCCGACTTACCGGACAACGTGGTTTCCAGCTCGGCCAGCTTTTCTTCGTTGGAGTCAAATTGACTCGATAACTCATCAGCGCGGCGTTCCAGCGATGCCAGTTCGTTCTTGGCGTTCTTCAGCAATGTCGCTTGCTGATTACGCTCGCTACGAAACTCGCGAATCCGCTGCTCGTTCTCGGCGCTTTCGGCCGAACGGGCGGCGCGCGTCTGCTGCAGGAGCTCGTCCAGCGACTTGGCCTGAGCGAAAGCGGGGGATGTGGCAGCCACAGAGAGTGCTGCCACGCAGCCGATGACAACCGGCCGAATCAATACATTCAACATTAGTTGGCCTCCTGCGGGGCCTGGATCGGCATCAGCATGAGGTTCGGAGGCGACTGCTTCCGGGCAATTCTCAAACCATCAGTCACGAAATCTTCGAGGTCGGTGTCCGTCACCCACTGACGCGACTCGTTGTTCCAAAATCCAAACTCTTCGCCATTGGGTGTGGAGTACATGAGCGCAAGACGGCCAATCCGAAGAAAATCCACCTCGCGACCGGTATCACCCAATTCGCCCTGGTAAGCCTCGATATTGCGGCCAAACTCCATTTCGATCTGATACGCCTCGAGAATCCGGCGGTACTTTTCTGCCGTCGAGATATCCGCACGAGCCATCAATGCCTCCAGCTCCGCGACGCGCGTGGTCCGTTCAGATGGCAGAAATGGAACATCCAGCTCAACAAACTGCCCGAGCGACGTGACCATGTCTTCCATCAACGGCAGCACACCTCGGTTGGTGGATTCGATTTGCTCAATCTGCTCTTCGATCGAGACAATCTCCTCCTGCTGGGCTGACACCTGACGCTCTAGCTGAGCGATATAGCTTTTCAACGAGTCGATTTCGATCAACGTCGCACGATAGTCCGCAACAATCTGCTGTGTCTCATCGTCCAAGTTGTCAATTTGCTTCTGCGCACCCTGAGCATTTCGCTCGGTCTGAACCTGGGTCTGAACTAAACGATTCACGGTTGCCGTGCTGGCGGCCGCCGTCGCAGACAGCCCCAGAAACGCCGCCGCAACCGCACCAACGACAACGCGCTGAGCAGTCTTATCACTCATACAAATTTTCCTAACGAAGGTGATTTCAAACGAGACGAAACGAACGTCTCGTGAACGATTCGGAGCCTACCACAGTCTGCATTTGAGACTGATGCACCCACCAAGATGGGCAGCGTAATGCACGGCTCATGCCACTAGTGGCCCACTTCACTCATGTCGCAGCACCCGCGCCAACATCCTTGAACCAGGCATTGAACGCGACAGTTACTCGCTCCTGCGTCCCAGTAAAAGGAAGTACTTGGTGCATAACCCATGACGGGAAGACGACCAATTGCCCAGACATCAAAGCCATTTCCTTCGGCTGATTCGCCCAAGGTGCTCGTACGTTGGCAACGCCCAGATCGACGAACATGCCAGCCGTTGGCGCCGGGTGCATAAACTGCACATGGCCAGAATCGACGCCAGCGTTGTCACCATAGCCATTATCCACACAGTAGATGCCGCTCCAGGACGCCATCGGGTGGTTGTGGAAACCGAACGAGCCACCCGCACGGGTGATATGAAACCACGCGTCAGCTGACATACGCAGCGCCTGCACCCGTTCTCGGTCATAGCCGCTGAGTTCCGCGATCAGACGAAACACGGTGGCGGTACAAAATTCCTGCAGCTGCCGTATGTCGGGATGATCCCAGTGGAACAGGTCAAATCTGCTCTCGAACAATCCTGGGCCAATGCGCATGGTGGGAGATGTGTTCGCGTAGGCGGCGCCTTCAGCCTCACGCTCGAGGAACAACGCCCGAAGCCGCCCATTGAGCTCTTGCGAGTCCGGCATGGAAGTCTGCGCGAAGGGCACCGCAAACCCAGGAAAAATCTGAAACGGAATACTAGCCATTCACGAAGCCCTCAATCTCGTCGCCCAGTGCGTCGACCAGTGGATTCAAACTGTCACCATATCGCTGCCAACGTGCGACAGCGCCGCGATAGATCGGCGACCGAACCTGCCATCGACTCGGCGTGAGCACCGGCCTTTCATGCTCGTAAAACCGCAAGCAGTTCTCATCCCAAGGCAGGCCTATCGCGTCGATCAATGCATGAGACTGCGCTTCGGGTGACGCGATCAAATCCTCATATCGGCAGACATGGATGCGTTCCGCGCAGTGGGTATACCAATGACGCATCAACCGACTGTATTGCGTGATGTAGTGGCCGATATCCGCGAGATCGGTCGCATATTTCTGGCTCAGGCCGAAGTTTTCGGCAAAGACGGACACACCGATATCCCTCGGATCACGCTGACACCACACAATATGCGCGTTCGGAAACAGCGTCAGTATCATGCCGACGTAGTGGTAGTTCATCGGCGCCTTGTCGATCAGGCGGCTGGCGCTAACACGCTCCCTCGCCATTAACGCATCCAGATACTCTCCGGCAGTGCTCCGCACCACGTCCGGCGACAAACCGGCAACCACCTCTGGCCAACGTTGAATGGAGTTTGTTCGTGCCGGCAAGCCTTTGCTCAATCTGGCGATCTCGGAGAGCTCGCCATACCCGTAAGCGTCAGGGTGCGAAGACAAAATCTGCTCGACTAGCGATGTCCCGCTTCTGGGCATTCCAACCACAAACACCGGCCGCGGATCATCAAGCCCCCAGCCCGACGTCTTGCGAAGGAAAGCGTCGGAAAAGGTGTCGATCAACCGATCTACGTAATTAATGGCCGCGTCATGATCATACGGCCCTATCTGCTGCCGGCGGGCATTATTCGCAGCTGTCCATGCGGCCATCGCGCCCTCGGAATCACCTTTTGCATCCAACGCTTTACCCAGACCAAAGCCTACATTTGCGTATGACTCAACCGGGCGCCCTGACTCAGCCATAACTGCACGCGCGGCCGCAATGTCCTCGTCGGTCGCGTCTGCTCGCAGGAGCGTCAGGATTCCTTCATGCGCCAGGGCCCATCCGGGCCTGAGTTCCAACGCCTTCCTGAATTCAGCCTCTGCACCTGCCTTGTCTGCAAAATCTTCCAACATCTGGGCAAAACCCAAGTGAAGATCCGCAGATTCGGGGAACCGCAGCACGCTTTCGCGGTACATCTCCAGCGTCTCCTCTAGTCGAGCCTGCTTGAACAGAACACCTCCGAGGCCGATATAACCTGCCTCCGCGGCAACCGGCACCTGAATTGCACGGCGCCAAACCGATTCCGCTGCCTGCAGATCACCAGCGCTTTGCATTGCCCGGGCGTACGTGACGTAGCTTCCGACCTGATCGGGCGCAAGCGTGAGCGCCCGCTCAAAAGCTGGCTGCGCATCGCGGAAACGCCGAACCTCCACGAGCGCTTTGGCGAAATTGTGCCAAGATGGTGCATCGTTCGGCTTCAACTCGACACGATGCTGCCAGTGTTCCAGTGACTCCTCGGCGCGGCCCGCCATCATCAGGGTTAGCGCAAGGTCGGCGCGAGCATCGGCATGCTCGGGCGCAGAGCGCACCGCCTCTCGCAGCAGCTGTATCGCCCCATCTGGCTGACGTCGTTGCCACGCAACAGCAGCCAGGCCACGGTGGGCGTCGACGCCTAATTTTGGATCGTGCATGTAGTCAGCGAAAACGGCGCGCGCCGAATCCAGCTGGCCGCGCCGATAACTATCGAACGCCGCCGCGATACGTTGGGCCCCGTCAGCGGCTGCCCCGGTCTGTTGACTATTACTATTCACGTATACCCTCTAAAGCCCAGCCCATTTCCTCACCACGCTCATGCAGCACGGATATCGAAACGGGACTGAAACCGTTCTGTTCAAGGCGCTCGCGGAAGATATCGAGCCCGGCAGTATCCAGTGCAGCGGCTCTTAGCGCTTCCAGTCGAACGCGGTGCTCGTCCAATCCTTGGCAAAGTTCGGCCAGTTCGTCCAATGAACGAGCCACGCCGGCAACACCCACACGGCCTAGTACAGCAGTGAGGTGGCGCAGCAAATCGTCGGCATAGCCTCCATGCGGCAGCGCCTGCCCCAGAGCCAACACCGACTGAACCGACGAATTGTAGTTCTCCTTAATGGCGACCGCAGCGCTGTCTGCGCTGAGCCGCTCCCGCCCCTCCGCAGTCGAGGCTTGATCCAGCAACGGGATCATCGCGCCGGCCAGTTCAAGCAGCTTGCCCGGCTCGGCAACCTGGCGGATTAACGTTAACTCGTCTCTGGCGACGCAATCCAATAGTGACCCGGACTTGTGAACCACACATGCGATGCGGGCCGTCGGAGCCAATACCCGCAACACTTCTGCCCACGCAGCGTCCGTCGCGCCATACTCGAACGCAAACTGGCTGATCAGCGCGGTAACGGAAGCCGATTCCAATCCCAGCGAGTCGAAGCGCGTCCGCCCCATGACGCAAATCCGGGCGTGATTCGGGTGCGAGTTTCGCTGTGTCGCGAGCTGGCTATTATCGAGCGCCGCGGCGTCGACCCCCATCAAACTCGGAGCCTCGCCCACCGGGAACATTTCTCCCAGCAATGCGAGCAAACCAGCATTGCCGCAGCCCAGCTCAAGCACAGCATCGGACGGTCCGAGCGCTCGAGCGACAGTCCGCCAGAAGGCCTGTGTCTGCGGCCCGTAATAGCCCGCAAACGACGTCGGGCACGAATGCAGGTGCCCTTCGGCCCAGTAGCGCGACCACGTGTTCTCAACCTCATCCACGGCTTGCGCTGCTGTCATGAATTCATACCCACCAAAAGAACACAGGGCCCCGAAGGGCCCTGTGCATCACACGTCGCGTTGATTAGAAACGCTGGGTGTACTTCACGTACGGCTGACGGCCGTACTGGTCATACAGGTCGAAGTTGTAGTTACGACCGTTGCCATCTGTCCCGGCAGAACGCACGTCCGGTTCTTTGTCGAACACGTTCAGCGCACCGAGGGCGATGGTGCCGTTCACTACAGGAATGTCATAAGCAACCTGGAGATCCCAGGTCGTGTATGACGGCACATGACCGAGCTGCTGACCATCCGAAACGGTCAGGGCGTAGTCGGAGATGTGGTTCATGTTAAACGCCGTGGTCACAGGACCAAACTCCCACGCGTTGCCCAGCGTAATGCGGTACTCAGGAGCACCTGGGTCACCCGCCAGATCACGCCCGCCATCGATGGTGTAGCTCAACACGTGAGTCGCCTCAAGATGCGACTTAAACGTGCCGAGACCCGCCGGCAACGCAAGGTTCACGTCGGCCGCCAGATCGATACCGTCGGTTTCCAACTCACCTTCGTTGGCGTAGCCCGCGATCACGCGGACGATGCGGTCCGAAGGCGCCTGACGTTCCACGCCAAGCCCAGCCGGAATCGGATCGCCTGAACCGATGCGAGCAATGATGTCACCGGGAGAGATGAAGCTGACGAGCTTGTCGATGGTGATGTTGTAGTAGTCAACGGAGAAGTTGAACCACGACGTCACATCCATCGCAAAACCGAAAGCGAACTGATCGGACTCTTCTGCTTCCAGTGCCGGGTTGGCGATAATCGTCGTGTTGACCTGCTGGGATGTTGGCGTACCACCCGGGCCGGTCAAGCAAGTACCGTTCTCGAAGGTGCCGCCTGCAAACTCACAGGTAGCTTGGTCGTTGTTGATGGACTCGGCAGAGAATGTCGGCAACTGGCTGATGATATCCAGGGTCGGGGCGCGGAAGCCCTGGCCGATGGACGCACGCAGCGTAATGTTCGACAACGGCTGGTAACGTGCGCTCAGCTTCGGTGCGAAGTTCTCGCCGACATCGCTATAGTCTTCAAAGCGACCGGACAGCGTCACTTCCAAGGTGTCGATCACCGGCATGAAGAGTTCGAAGAACGCCGACTTCACACGGCGATCCGTACCGGCCGAGTTACCTGCCGAGCCACCGATTACGCCAGCTTCCTGCAGCGAATCGTAAGCGTCGAAATACTGCTCTTCACGGTACTCGATACCAGCCGCGCCAGCAGCAGTACCACCCGCCATGTTGAACAGGTCCATAGAGGCTTCGAAGAAGGCTTCGTCGGTAATCCACGAGGAATCGCGGTTGATCGTCGCCTTCATGGCATTCAGCACTTCGTCTGGATTGTTCTGAGGATCCAGGAAGTTGTACGTGCCATCGTTGATGAAGGTCGCGGCAATCGGGAGCACAACGTAGTTGCGGCCGAGCTCATAGAAGCGATATTCGTTGTGACGAATACCGGTATCGATGTCCACCGGGCCAATCACACCAGAGAAGATACCGCTGATGTCATAAACATTGGCATCGGTCTTGTTGTCACGAGTACCCAGACCCGCAAAACGATGATACAGGTAGAAATCCTGATCCAGCGTGTTGTTGGGGCTGTCCGCATCCACGAGAATCGGAATGTCGTTCAACGACGGAGCATAGCGACCGAACGATTCGGCGCGCGTGATGCTGGCGTTGACATTGACACTCCAGTCATCGGAGAACTGGTAGTTACCCTGGACGAACAAACCCTGGCTGCTGGTTGCAGCTTCGTCGGCAGACACACGAGTAAAGTCATATCCGCAGAGCGTCGGCGTAGCGCCACCAGGATAGGTGTAGAACGCCGGGTCCGAGTTCGGGCAGCCTCCCGGCACAGCGCCGTAGTAGAAGTTGCCGGTGTTATCGTCGACGTAATCACCGTCGGCGTCTTCATAATCCGCGCCGAGGAAATAGTTGTTCGAGAAGAAGCTGGCCCCAGGGGTGTTGTACAGGCTGTCGCGGGCAAAGATGATGTCGCGCTCGAAGAACGACGCACCAAAGACGATGTTGCCCTTCTCGCCAGAAACACCCGACACCAGCTGGCCGCTACGGCTATCGCCACCTTCGCGTGCCGTGGTCGCGTCCTGATAGCTGATCTGCGTACCGCTGAAGTCCTTGCGCGTGATGATGTTGATAACACCTGCGATCGCGTCAGAACCGTAAATAGCGGAGGCACCGTCTTTCAGGATTTCAATGCGCTCGACAACCGCGATCGGCACGGCATTCAAATCCTGTGCCGATGGTGCAAACGGCGCCTTCGGTGCGCGACGCCCGTCAATCAGCACCAACGTGCGCTCGGAACCCAAGCCGCGCAGGGATACCGACACGAGGGACTGAGCTGAGCTGCCCGACTGCGCACGGAACGCGCCAAAGGTATTGAAGGTTGTATTGCGAAGCAGTTCACCCACCGAGGTGAAGCCGCTCTGCTCGATGTCGTCACGATCAATGACCGCAACCGGCAGTGCGCCTTCGATATCGGCACGACCAAGACGGGAGCCAGTTACTTCGAATTCGCCGAGATCAACGGCTTCTTCGTCGGCATCATCGGTTTGGGCAACTGCCACTTGCGGCGCTGCGGCATAGGCGAAGGCTGCCGCGATAGCCGCGGTCAACGGGCTCACCTTGAGCAGTCCGCGCGAGTTTTCGTCACGCTTGAGCATTGAGTATTTCTCCATGGAGTTTTATTCAGGCTTTTCGCCTTTGAACTTATGCTTCCCGACGAGGTCAGACCTCAACGGTTCGGGCCGTAGACTATCCCCGGCCTCATCGAAGCGTCAACAAAGTGTCATAACGACATAACCACAAGGCACATTCGCCGCAAGACGAAGAGCCCGCCGCCGACACCCCCAGGTAGTTTCTCCCAGTCACCGTGAAGCGCTGGTGAGGCACATGCCCGTGAGCAAGCAGGAAGCGTGCCGAATCCCGTTCGCCGCCCGCCGCCCCCGCCACCATATGCACACGATGGCGTGTATCCAGCGGCGGTGGCAATCTTACGACGGTGCGGGCTGTAATGGCCTGACAAATCGGCACCTGTGACGTGGACGGCCTGTGGCCAAGCAACCCAGCGACGACTCGAAGGACCCGCCCGAAATGACAAGCAATGCCCCCGTCGTAATCGGGGTAGTGGCATCGGCCGGCGGTTTGGCCGCCCTGAAGTCGATGTGCAGCGAACTGGATCAACTTGTCGGCGCGTCGATGATCGTGACGCAACATGTCTCGCCCACGTACCATGACTAGTTGCCCGAGTTGCTCTCGGCGTGCACCGAATGCACGGTGGAAGCAGCGAAGTGAGGCGTCGAGCCGCAGGCTGGAACCATCTACGGTTGTACCCCCGGGCCGCGACGCCGTGATGCAGTCGGGCGTCATCCGCCTCAAGAACCCCGATCCGGTGATCAGCGCGCATCCCGTCCGGAGTCCGGCTTCTGCTTTCCGCGGCCTCCGCGTGCGAGGACCGCTGCGTCGCAGTGATCCTGTCAGGCACAGGACAGGATGGCTCGACCGGCGCCAAGGCCGTCAAGGCCGCAGGCGGCATCGTCATGGTGCAAGACCCTGACACGGCGCAATACGACGGGATGCCCAAGGCCGCCATGCGCACGGGCTGTGTGGATCCGGTGAGCATGCCGGCGGATGGGGCGTCCAGAATGCGCTGAAACAGGTCGCCGATGCCGGGGACCCGCAGCGTCGAATTGGCACCAATCTTTCCGGCCAGAGCCTGGGTGATGCGACATTCACCGGGTTCGTACTGGACGCCATAGACTCGACGGGCATCAACCCGGAACAACTTGTACTCGAGATCACCGAGTCGGCGGCCGTGTCCTACATCTCGGAAGCCGTCCACTTCATCAACTCCCTGAAGAAAATCGGCTGTCGATTTGCGCTAGACGATTTTGGCACCGGCATGTCGTCCTTCGCCTACCTGCGAGACCTGCCGGTCGATCTGCTCAAGATCGACAAGCGTTTTGTGCAGGCTTCCCCCACCAGCCCCGTCGACCGCGCATTGGTGGAGGCGCAGGTCAACATCGCGCGCGAACTTGGCATCGAGACCATCGCCGAGGGGGTCGAAACCGCCGAGCAAGCGGCCGCGGTGCACGCCATCGGCGTCATGTACCACCAGGGCTTTCTAGTGGCCGACCCAAGCCCGCTGACTTAGGTAAGCATTTCCCTACAGATAGATCAGCCATATGCCGACCTTTTCGCGCATGTGGTGCGCCGTGGTTAGAGGCACACCCAAGATGGTGCAATTGCCGACACGTGACGATCCGCACCACGACTGTCTGGGGGAAGATTCCAATGACCATTTCTGCCGTTCGCGCAGGCTCGAGCATGCTGCTCAGCGCGCTGTTTTCAATCACGCTACTCGCAGGCTGCAGCAGCAGCGACGGGGGCAGTGATCCTGTCGGCGGCAACCCCACCGACCCGACCGATCCCAACACACCCGATCCGATTGGTGACGTCGAGCCGGGCACGCCGACCACCAAAACGGTCATGGTCGGAGACGACGAACGCTCCTTTGTTATCTACGCCCCGAGTTCCTCAAGTAACAAATCGACCAAGATTGCCGGTTTGCCTGCCGTCATCATCTTCCACGGCACGACGCAGAACTCGGACACGCCGTTTAGCGACAGCGGCGGTGCGAACCTGGAATGGCTGGAGATTGCCGAGGACGAAGGCGTGGTGCTCATCGCACCGAACGGATCCAATCTGTTGACTGGATCGCCTGAAGGCGACCTGCAAACCTGGAACAACTGCGGATCGACTCCGATTTCCGGCCAGTCGGACGACATGGCCTTTGTCGATGTTCTGCTTGATGTACTGGTTGAAGCTGGCATCGACGAGAACCGGATCTACGCCACCGGCGGCTCGAACGGCGGCAAGTTCTCTTATCGTGTCGCCATCGAATTGTCCGACAGGATCGCCGGCATTGCGGCCTTCTCGGCCACGCTTGAAGTCGGCGCAGAATGCGGCATGCCAACCGCGCCCGTGCCGACCATGATCGTGAATGGCACGATGGACCCCATCCTCATCGCCAGCGGCGTCGCCGGCGTGCTCACGGCGCAAACCAGCACCGAAGACACCGTCGCGTACTGGCGGACGGCGAACGCCACATCGGAAACACCCGTCGAAGCCGGTGACCTGCCCGACTCAAACCCCGATGACGGCAGCACGATTACGCGCATGCGGTACGAAGGCGGCGCCCCTGTCCTGTTCTATCAGGTCAACGGCGGTGGACACTACATCCCCAGTCAGGACCACGACTTCGCCACGGCATCGCTGTTCATCCCAGCGTTCGGACGACAGAATCGCGATGTGGAAGGTGCGCGCGAAGCCTGGGCATTCTTTAGCGAGCAGTAAGCACTCACAGGTACAGAAAAGGCCGCTTTCTAGCGGCCTTTTTTATGATCGTCGATTTGGAGCGGGTGATGGGAATCGAACCCACGTATGCAGCTTGGGAAGCTGCCGTTCTACCATTGAACTACACCCGCGAGCCGTCCGCGCAAATCGCTCGTCGATGCGCGGGCGTAGTTGGCCCGAGTCCAGGATTTTCGTCAACCCACCCGGCCGCAACACCGTTGTGTCCAGGGCGGAACTCTGCGGGCTTGATACTCTCCAACCCCACGGATGGAGGAGACCCATCCGACCCACTTCGCGCAGGGATGTCGCATGGCAAAACCGTTCAAGATTCTTCTGGTCATTCTCGGCTTGTTGGTCACGCTGGTCGTGGTCGCCGCCATCGGTCTGGTCGTCACGTTCGATCCGAACGACTACCGCGATGACATTGAGCAGGTCGTCGAGGAGGCGACCGGACGAGACCTGACGATGAGCGGCCCACTCAGCCTGTCGATCTTCCCGTGGCTTGGCGTTGAAACCGAAGATGTCGCATTAGGCAATGCCGAAGGATTTGGCAACGAACCCTTCGCGCAGATCGGCTACTTCGGCGTGAGCGTTCGTCTGCTGCCGTTGCTGGAGAAGCGAATCGAGATCGGCACCGTGCGCCTCGACGGCATGCGCCTGAATCTCGCCAGAGACGAAAGTGGCACGACCAACTGGGACGACTTGATCGAAGCCTTTAGCAGTGAGGACACCGAAGCGCAGGAGGCGCCCGAAGAACCACCGGCAACAACGGAAAACGGCTTCGCGATCACCGACCTGTCGGTGGAAGCCGTCGAGATCGAGGACGCGGCGGTCAAGTGGATCGACGCCATTGCGGGCCAGAGCATCATGCTCAAGGACTTTGCGCTGTCCACCGGGCGTATTTCACCCACGGCCACGCAACCGGTACCGCTATCGATGAACTTCGTTGTCGAGGTGCAAGAGCCGAAGACCACACTCGCCATCGACCTGGTGACAAAACTCGTCGCCGATACCGATGCCAGCCAGTTTGCAGTCGAAGGCCTCAACATCGAGGGCACGGCGTCGGGAGATGCCATTCCGGCGGGCAAGCAGCAGTTCAATCTCTCGGCCGACGCAAACTTCGATCAGGAAGCCGGCGTGTTGAAACTGGCGGATCTCGTCCTGCAGGCCGCTGGCGTCACACTCCATGGCTCGCTGGACGGCTCTGGGCTGAACACAGAGCAACCCAGCTTTACCGGCCAGATCACCTCGGAGGCGATCAACCCACGAACCGTGATGCGAGCATTGGCGATCGAACTGCCGGAAACCGAGGACGACAACGTACTGAAATCAGCCGGGCTTGATGCGCGTTTCGCGGCCACCACGCAGTCCGCGGAGCTGCGCAAGCTCACCGTGACGCTGGACGACACCACACTAACCGGTACTGCGGCCGTCACGGACTTCGAGACCCTGGCCATGGCGTTCAATATGGACGTGGACCAGCTCAATCTTGATCGCTACCTGCCGCCCGCCGGCGAGCAGGATGAAAGCAGCGGCGAGGATTCCGAAAGTGACGGCGACATCAACGCCATCGAGTTGCCGCTGGATGCGCTCGAAGGGCTGAATGTCGATGGCCGCTTCGCGATCAAGGAACTCATCGCATCCGGCCTGACGTTCAACGACGCCACCCTGATCGTCAAAGGCAAGCCCGGTCAGCCTTTACGGCAATCGCTGACGGCGCAAGCCTACGGTGGCGATGTCAAGATCGAAAACCGCGTCAACGGAGCCGCCAGCCAGGCGCCCAGCTATCGCTTCCAAGGCTCTCTGGACCAGCTGCTGTTTGGCGACTTGCTGCAAGACCTGATTGACAAGAACTGGCTCCAAGGCAAGGGCCTCGTCACCTATGACCTGACCAGCCAGGGCCGCACCGTGGGTGATTTGCGTCAACACCTGAGCGGCACCCTCAAGTTCGGCTTGTCAGACGGCGCGATCAAGGGGATCGACATCGCTCGCGTGCTCACCGCCGCCGAAGCCAAACTCCGTGGTGCGTCGGCCGATGCCGAGTCGGGTGGCGAAACAAAATTCAACCGCTTCGGCGGCTCGATGAACATCACGAATGGCGTCGCGAAAACCACGGACTTCAGCGCCGGTGCGGATAACCTGACGGTTTCGGCCACGGGGTCCGTCAACCTTGTCGCCATGACGCTCGATTACGCCGTCAAGCCGGTGCTCACGGCCGCACCCGGTGGCTCCAAGCTCAGCGCACTCGTCGGCAAGCCGATTCCCGTTACCGTCACCGGCCCGGTGAGCAGCCCCAAGATCGGCATCGACATCAAGGGCCTGCTGAAAGCAGAAGCACAACAGCGTCTGGGCGAGGAAAAAGCAGAACTGAGAGAGAAGGCCGACGAGGAAAAGGCGCGCCTGGAAGAGAAGGTCGAGAAGGAAAAAGAGCGCGCCCGCGAAAAGGTCCGGGATAAGCTCGGCGACTTCCTGAACCGCAACAAATCGGACGATAACGCTGAACAATCGACGACTGACGGCGGCGGCTAGCGCGCTGACGATTGCAAGTAGCGCGATGGCGGCCGATGTCCAGTCGCTACATGTTGACCACAAGGACGGACGCCATGCGGTTGACATGACCGTCCAGCTCGACGTCGACGCCGCCGACGCCTACACCGTGCTCACCACGTTCGACAAGCTGACCGAGATCAATCCGGCCGTTCAGCGCGTAACGGTGCGTGAGCGCATCAGCACCCGCGAAGCCGTTCTGGAAACCGAGGTGCAGGTCTGCATGCTGTGGTTCTGTAAGCTGCTGCTGCAGGTTCAGGACATGCGTTGGCAGCCCACGGACAATGCCGGCGGCACGCTAGTCGCCCAGGTCCGGCCAGCCGAGAGCAATCTGCGCTACGGCCAGGCCGAATGGAGAATCTGGCCCTGTGAAGCGCATAGTTGCATGCGTTTTGTCGCCGAGATCGAGCCCGATTTCTGGGTGCCGCCACTGATTGGCCCCTGGGTGATTCGCCGCAAACTGGAACAGGAAGCCCTACAGACCTCGGAGGGGATCGAACGCCTTGCCAAGCAGCTACGCTGAGCGATTGCTGGCCTGGTTTGATGACCACGGCCGTCAGGATCTTCCCTGGCAACACCCGCAAACGCCCTATCGGGTTTGGATATCCGAAATCATGCTCCAGCAGACGCAGGTCAGCGTGGTCATCGGATACTTCCAGCGATTCATGGAGCGCTTTCCGGACATCAAGACACTGTCCGAAGCGCCGACCGAGGACGTGCTGTCCCTGTGGGCTGGCTTGGGCTACTACGCCCGCGCCCGCAACCTCCACAGCGCTGCCCGGGTCGTAGCCACTGAGTTTGGTGGCCAGATGCCCGCCACGCTCGAGGGCCTTGTCAGCTTGCCAGGCATTGGTCGATCAACGGCTGGCGCGATTCTTTCGATGGGATACGGGCAGCGCGCTGCCATCCTGGACGGCAACGTCAAGCGGGTGCTCGCCCGGCATGAAGGTATCGCAGGCTGGCCTGGGCAATCTGCCGTGGCCAAAACCTTATGGGCTGCCGCCGAAGCCCGTCTCCCAGATCAGCGGTTCGGCGACTTCACCCAGGCCTCTATGGATCTCGGAGCCACGCTCTGCACTCGTCATCAACCCGCCTGTCTGCATTGCCCAGTCAGTCGCGACTGCAGCGCGCGGCGCACCGACCGGACCCTCACCCTACCCACACCAAAGCCCAAGGCACGGCGCGGCCACCGGACCTCCTACCTGTGGTTGATCCGCGATCCGCAAAACCGCGTGCTCTTGGAGCGGCGCCCCCCCACCGGGGTTTGGGGCGGACTTTGGTCGTTGCCGGAATCAGACGCCCTGGAATGCCCAATTCGCTTGGTCGACAGTCCTGCGCCGACCGAGGGCACCCCCCTGCACCATGAGCTCTCGCACTTCACCTGGGAGCTCAAACCGGTATCGGTTCACGGCACGGTTTCACTCGCGGTGCAGGACAGCGACAATAGGCGCTGGTACCCGGCAAATGCCCTACCGGGCCTTCCCGCACCGATCCGCCGCCTGATCGAACTGGACCAGAACACATGACCCGCACCGTACACTGCGCCAAGCTAGACGCTGACCTGCCCGGCCTTGACCGTCCCCCTGTGCCCGGCGAACTCGGGCAGAAGATCTTCGAGAACGTCTCCAAGGACGCATGGATGCAATGGCTGGCGCACCAGACCATGCTCATCAACGAATACCGCCTGGCGCTGGCCGACCCCAAGGCCCGTGATTTTCTGACCAAAGAGATGGACAAGTACTTCTTCGGCGGCGAATTAACCGAAACCGGCTACGTACCACCGTCAGAAAACGGTTGATTTTTAGGCCTCTTATCGCTTTAATACGCCACCGCTGCGACGCTCGGTGATCCGCTCCCCGACAGCAGCGTCGTTCGATGCCTTCGCCTCTCGCAAGCCATCGGCCGCTAGAAAATCCTGATGGCCAAGTAGCTCAGTTGGTAGAGCAGTGGATTGAAAATCCTCGTGTCGGTGGTTCGATTCCGCCCTTGGCCACCATCTTTTCTGCAAACACCCTGTGTCGAATCAGCCGGTCGCCCAGTCTGGCGCAAGCCCGTGCTTCTTCGACAGGCGGCGCTGCTCGTGCTCCGACAAGGCATCCCACACGGCTCGAACTTTGACGAGTTCGGGCCAGTGCAACACCAAGCCGAAAACACTGTCGGCCCAATCGTGGATGTTCTGAAGCAACTCGGCGAACTCGATCGGGTCTAGCCCGCGCAATGATCTCGCCCTCGGCGTGCTGAACGGCCCGACCGGCTCCATCACCTGCCCGAGAAAAGCGCGTGCGACAAAGTCGTGCATCTGCTGCGCTGAGAAGCCGCAGCAATCACCCAGGCATATCATCCAATTCCAATACAATTGGTGCTGCGAATTGGACTGCCCAGCCAACGGACGACGGCTGTGGCCATGGTGTCGTGGCGCCAAGGTATGTTGCTCAACTGCCTTTAACATCCGTGTGTTCCCGTAAGCGGAAGTTCAGCGTCGCGCTTAGCGGCCGCGTCCTGCGTCCTGCGTCGCAAAGAGGCCTGTTCGTCGTGCCCATTGCCGGCGGGCGGGACAGAACCCTAGCGGCAACGGCGTCGATCTTGCTTGCGCCGCTCCAGTTCAACCATCCGAGAGTACTGCGACCAGCATGACCAATAAAGCCCGACTGCCCCGGCACTCGCTGTTCGAAGACCTTTTTGCCCTGGTTTGCGCTGCGGTGCTGGTAGGCATGGGCATTTACATGATGAAGCTCGCAGGCCTGCTCACCGGCGGCACGGCAGGCCTTGCTCTGAGCCTGAGCACTATCGCTCCGGTTAGCTTCGGCCAAGTGTTCTTTGTGATGAATCTGCCGTTCTATCTGCTGGCGATCAAATCGCTGGGCTGGCGGTTTGCGACCAACACGCTCGTCGCGGTGACCAGCGTGTCGATTTTTGCGGACCAACTCGACCATCTCATCCGCTTCGAGCACCTGAATCCAGTGTTCGCAGCCATCGGCGGCGGCGTGCTGGTCGGGATCGGCATGCTCATAACGTTCCGCCACAACGCGAGCCTGGGCGGAGTGGGCATCCTCGCGATCCATCTGCAAAAGCGCTACGGGGTTCGCGCTGGCAACGTGCAAATGGGTGTGGACTGCGCCATCGTGCTGATCGGGTTCTTTCTCGTCTCGATACCGATGTTGCTGCTGTCCATCGCCGGGGCGGTGGCCATGAACACCATCATCGCGGTCAACCACAAGCCTGGGCGCTATCAGATCGTCTAGACACCCAACCGGCCCTCCGCGAGGATCGCGTTCGCCAGCGTGGCCGTGGTCCAGACCCTCGCAGACCTTTCCACCAAAGGCGCCGGCGCCACCAATGCCGCACGCGATGCTTCTACGTGCCCCGCGCGGCACAAGTCAGCGATATCTGACACCGACAGTGGCAGGTGCACGACATCCTCAGGCGCACCAGACGTTTAGGCTGGGCACAGCCGCACGGCGATCACATCGCTGATCGTGGATTCTCCACATGCGGCCTCGAATATTGATTCGCTGCTCCCCAGGACATTGCAATGACCCGACGGCTGACCGTGTTCGCGCTGTGCGCGCTACTTTGTGCGTGTGGGTCCGATGTCGGCGATCGCGTCGGTGAAGCCGTCGACCGGGTAGGTGAAGGCGTGGCCAACGGCGCCGATCGGCTCGGCGACGCCGCGACGCAGTTGACCGGCCGTCTGGCAGAGGCACGCGACCGGGCTTTGGAGGGCCTGGATCGCGGCGTCACGCGCACTCGGGGCCAGTATCTCGACCCCGTACCCGGCACGCTGTCCTACGAAGTCACGCTCCCGTCGCACGGGCTGGACCGCACCGTGCGGATCATCCAGCCCGAGGCTCCGGTCGCCAGCGCACCGGTGCTGGTCGTGCTGCACTACTCCGGCGGCACCAACGAAAACATGGCCAACCTGACCCGGATCGGCAGGCTCGCGGCTGACCACGGCGTCTGGATAGTGCTACCCGATGGCATCGGGGGCCAGTGGAACGATGATCCGGCTGCCCCCTCGTCCGTGGACGACATCGCGTTTCTCGACGACGTCATCGCCATGATGATCGCGGATGCACCGATCGACCCATCGCGCATCACCATGGCCGGCATGTCGAACGGCGGCTTCATGGCGGCACGCTACGCCTGCGAGCGTGCCGAGTCGATCGCCGGTTTCGCGTCGGTCGTCGGGTCCATGCGCAACGCGCTGGCTCAGGCGTGCCAGCCAACCGTGCCGGTACCGACGCTGCTAGTCCGCGGCACCAGTGACCTGATCGTTCTGTACGCCCGTCCGCCCGGCATGCTGTCGGCTCAGGATATGTTCGAATTGTGGGCCGGGCTCAACGGATGCACCGGCGACGTGACTGTCGAGAGCCTTCCGGATACCGTCGACGACAACACTCAGGTCGAACTCCAGCGCGCCGATGGCTGCGTGGGCTCGGGCGATACGCGTCTATACGCCGTCATCGGTGGCGGCCACGCATGGCCGGATATCGACCCCTACACCAGCATCACAACCCTCGCGCTGGGCCGCATCAGTCGCGAGTTCGCCGCCACGGACCTGGTCTGGTCCTTTCTCGAGCCGCTGAGCCGGTAACGTCAGCTAACCCACATCGCGCACCCATTTTATGTGGCGCCTCAGCTCAGGACGAACGGTTCGAAACGCTGCTTGATATCGGATCTATCGGCTCGAATACCAATTTTCGTCAAACAGGCGAACCCGCGCTGAACCCCACCACAGGTCACACAAAGAAAAAGGGCTCAGATGAACATCACCTAAGCCCTTGATAATAGTGGTAGCTAGGGGCGGACTTGAACCGCCGACCCCAGCATTATGAGTGCTGTGCTCTAACCAGCTGAGCTACCTAGCCACCGAGTCCGGCGCGACGCCCTGAGGACCGCCGCTGCACGGGCGCGAGAGTCTAGTGACTTTCGCCATGCGCGTCGAGCCCTGGGCGGCGGCGCGTTAGGATACGCGGCTTCGCGCCCCGCTGCGACTGGTGCCACCGATCCCGAAGGACCCCATGACGCTCGCCCCGCACAGACCGGACATTCAAGGCTTGCGAGCTGTCGCCGTGTTGCTCGTTGTCACATCCCACCTGGCGGAAACCCCAGTACCCGGCGGATTCGTCGGCGTCGACATCTTTTTCGTGATCTCCGGCTTCCTGGTGACCAGGACGCTGCTCGGCGAACTGGACGCGCGGGGCAGAATCGACTTCCCGAATTTCTACGCGAGGCGCGTCAAGCGCTTGGTGCCCTCGCTGCTGGCCATGGTTGGGCTGGTTTATTTGGCCAGCTGTCTTCTGCTCGCGTCCTCGGAATTCTTCAGCTTCACGAATTCGTCGTTCTACGCGCTCACCTGGACAAGCAACATCTACTTTCCGCTGCAGGAATTTGGGTACTTTGAGGACCAATCTGGGCGTGACCTGTTTCGCCACACGTGGTCCTTGGGCGTCGAAGAGCAGTTTTACCTGATCTGGCCCGCATTGATTGCTTCGGCAGCCGTACTCGACCGCGCCGGGCCGAGTCGGAACACGCCCCTTTTCAGGTATTTCTTTGCCATTTCAGCGCTCAGTTTCGCCGGTTGCCTGCTTGTCAGCCGGATCGACACGAATTGGGCGTTCTACTCGATGCCAACCCGACTCTGGCAGCTTGCAGCCGGTGCGATGTTGGTGTCGTTGATGCGGGGACCGATTCCCTCGCGCGTGCTGGGAGCAATCATCGGCGCAATCGGTTGGGCGGCCATCGCGGCGGCCTGCGCAGTGCTGGACGAGCAGTCGCAATACCCTACGGCGCTGGCGTTGCTGCCAACGCTCGGGGCCTGCTGCCTAATCTACAGCGGCGGCCGCGGGTCCGTCATGGCCGCCGCTTTGTCGTTCCGGCCCCTGCGATGGCTGGGCGACAGGTCATATTCCATCTATCTGTGGCACTGGCCGATCATCATTCTCGTTGCCACCTTCGGGTTCGCGACACCAGTGGCGCATACGGCCTCGATACTGCTGACCCTGCTGTTCGCAGCAGCCAATTTCAAGTGGTTGGAACGCCCGTTCTGGAAGGGCCGCCTGTCTGCTGGGCCTGACCGAAGGTGGTTGTTGGCCGGAACACTCGCATCTTTGTCGCTAGTCGTCGCGATCAAACATGGTGGGCGTCCCACTTGGTCGACACCCGCCCCGTCGTCGCTCGCTTCGAATGCCCTAGCGTCGCGATCAGACCTGCCCCCAATCTACGACATGGGCTGCGACACGTGGTACCAGAGCGATGAAGTGCGCGGTTGTCGGTTCGCGATGGTCGAGGCTGCGGAGCGCACTGTGGTTCTGCTCGGGGACAGCATCGCCTTGCAGTGGTTTCCCGCGCTGATCGATACGTTTCTGGATCCGGAAACCGAGGTCATCGTGTTTACGAAATCCTCGTGCCCCATGGTGGACGAAGATTTCTTCTACGACCGGATCGGGGCGGTGTTCGAACTCTGTACATCATGGCGACGCCGCGTACTCGAAATAATTAGTCGCATTCAGCCAGACGTGGTGGTCGTCGGCAGCTCACCTAGATATGGCTACAGTGACAATGAATGGCTCAATGGCTCAGGCCGCGTCCTCGAACAGCTTGCAACCGCGTCCACACAGGTGCTGGCTATTGCGGGAACGCCGTCCCTACCGGATAACGGGCCCTCCTGTCTGCTGCGGTGGGATGCCACACCACTGCGCAAACTGTTGTCCGATGCCAACGGGATGTGCGGCGGGAACTCGACCGGCTCACGCGCGAACCATGTCGCAGCGTTGATCCGGCAGGCCGCCGACAGGCTCGACAATGTCCACCTGCTGAACCTCAATCCACTCGCGTGTCCTGATGGCAACTGCATGGCAATCACAGCGCGTGACGTGATTGTGTACCGCGATCAGTCCCACCTGACCGCCAGCTATGTCCGATCTGTCGCGCCTGATGTCCGCAAGAGCGTCCGATCCATCCTCGACGCCCCTCCGAAGCGCTAGCAAGCGGTCGCGGCGCCCCTCTACAACTACCAGCGGTCGGTCCGCCGCCTCTTCAAACGTTGAAGCGGAAGTGCATCACGTCGCCTTCGTGGACGATGTATTCCTTGCCTTCCAGACGCCAGCGACCCGCTTCCTTGGCGCCGGCTTCACCCTTGTAGGCGACGTAGTCGTCGTAACCGACAACTTCGGCCCGGATGAAGCCTTTTTCGAAAGCCGTATGAATGACACCGGCGGCCTGCGGTGCGGTGGACTGCTCGCGCACAGTCCACGCCCGCACTTCCTTCTCACCCGCTGTGAAGTAGGTCATCAGGCCCAGTAGTTGGTAGGCAGCGCGGATCACGCGATCCAGACCGGGCTCTTCAAGGCCGAGGTCGGCCAAGAACTCGCGGCGATCATCCGCATCGAGTTGTGCGATTTCGGCCTCGATCGCCGCGCAGACGATCACGACCTGGGCGCCGACCTGTTCCGCATAGTCCTGAACCTTGGCGGTGTAGTCATTGCCCGCCAATCCATCTTCGTCGACGTTGGCGATGTAAAGCATTGGCTTGGCGGTGATCAGGTGCAGATCACGCAGTGCGAGGCGATCATCGTCGCTAAGCTGAGCGGACCGGGCGGGCGATCCGTCGTCCATGTGGGCCTGCAACCGCTCCAGCAGCGCGACTCGGGCCTTGGCCGCCTTGTCGCCGCTGCGGGTGTGTTTCTGCGCGCGCTCGATGGCCTTGGCCACGGTGTCCATGTCGGCCAGCACGAGCTCGGTTTCGATGGTTTCGATATCGCGGACTGGATCGACCGAGCCGGACACATGCACCACGTCCGGATCTTCGAAGCAGCGCACGACGTGGGCCGTGGCATCGGTCTCGCGGATATGGCCGAGGAACTGGTTGCCCAACCCCTCGCCTTGCGAGGCTCCGGCCACCAGGCCGGCGATATCGACGAACTCCACGGTGGTCGGGATGAGCTTCTGCGGCTTGGCGATCTCCGCGAGCCGATCAAGGCGAGCATCCGGCACCGGCACAACGCCCACGTTGGGGTCGATGGTGCAGAACGGATAATTCTCCGCGGCGATCTCTGCTCGGGTCAGCGCGTTGAACAGAGTGGACTTGCCGACGTTCGGCAAGCCGACGATTCCGCATTGGATACCCATGGGCTTTGGCCTCTAGTCCTCGGATTTGGTGTGGAGTTGCTGGATGGCGCGATCCCAGCCGCGTTGCAGCATGACCTGCAAGGCGTCGGCGGATCGATCAATCGATCGATCCAGTTCGATCTGCTCGTCGGATGTCGGTGGCTTGAGCACGTAGCCAAGCACCTGATCACGATGCCCCGGATGACCAATACCCAGACGCAATCTGGCGAAATCGGCCCCGCAATGCTGGATCGCGCTACGCAGCCCATTGTGCCCGCCATGACCGCCGCCGCGCTTGAGTCTGGCCGTGCCACAAGGCAGATCCAGTTCATCGTGGGCGACGAGCAATGATTCGGTGGGAAGCTTGTAGAAGCCGGCCAGTGCCTGCATGGACTGGCCGCTCCGGTTCATGAAAGTCAGCGGCTTGACCAGCCACAGCTTCTGCCCGCCGAGCGTAGCCTGAGCCAGCTCGGCGTTCATCTTCTTGTTCAGTGACAAGCTGACGCCCGCTTGGGACGCCAGCCTGTCAACCAGCCACCAGCCCGCGTTGTGTCGCGTGCGGGTGTAGTCGGGCCCGGGGTTGCCGAGCCCGATAATGGCAGCGATGGACGCTGTCACAGGACGTAATCAGTCTTCCGATTCGCCCTCGCCGTCAGCGGCTTCACCACCTTCGGCGTCTGTCTCGGCGTCTTCGTCAGACTCCTCAACGGCGACGCGGGGCACGTGAACGGCCGCCACGGTCCAGTTTTCGCCATGCATCTTCGCAACCGACTCAACGCCTTCCGGCAATGTCAGCTCTTCGAGATGAATCGAATCGTTGATGTCCAGCGCGGAGACGTCGACTTCGATGTACTCCGGCAGATTCTTCGGCAGACATTCGATTTCGAGTTCATTGCGCTGGCGATCGAGCACGCCGCCGCTGTTCTTGATGCCCGGTGAGGTGTCCTCTCCGACAAAGTGCAGCGGCACCGTCATGCGCATCGCCTGACCAGCCACTACGCGCATGAAGTCAGCGTGCAGAATCTGCGCCTTGGCGGGATGACGTTGCAGGTCCTTGAGCACCGCGTTTTCGGTCTTGCCGTCCACATCGATGCTGAGGATGTGCGAGTAGAACGCCTCGTGCTCAAGATGGCGCAGCATCTCGTTGTGATCGATGCTTAGCTGCACCGGCTCCGATGCGCCGCCATACAGGATGGCCGGCACTCGGCCCGAACGACGCAGACGGCGGCTCGCACCCGTTCCCTGCACAGTTCGAGTTTCTGCATGGACGATAAAGTCCTCACTCATGGTGTTTCTCCAGTGGTCTTCAAATGCGCCTGCGAACCCCGCGACCAGGCGTTCGCAAGCAGGGGGCAATCTAGTCGACGTACAGTGAGCTGACGCTCTCTTCATTCGAAACCCGCCGGATCGTCTCGGCGAGCATCGTCGCAATATGTAACTGCCGGATTCGCGGCGACGCCGCCGCCTCCGGCGACAGCGGGATGGTGTCGGTGACCACCAACTCATCCAGCACCGAATTGTTCACGTTCTGCACAGCCGGCCCCGACAGCACCGGATGTGTCACGTAGGCCACGACCTTCGAGGCCCCGTGATCCTTGAGCGCCTGCGCGGCCTGCGCCAAGGTGCCCGCCGTATCGACGAGGTCATCGACAATGACGCAGGTCTTGTCGCGGACGTCGCCGATGATGTTCATCACTTCAGCAACATTGGCGCGCGGACGGCGTTTGTCGATGATGGCCAGATCGGCGTCATCCAGGCGCTTGGCCACCGCGCGAGCGCGCACGACCCCACCGACATCGGGCGACACCACAATCAGGTCTTCGTACTTCTGCCGCCAGATATCCCCCAGCAGCAACGGCGATGCGTAGACATTGTCCACGGGCACATCGAAGAAGCCCTGAATCTGGTCGGCATGCAAGTCGACCGTCAGCACGCGATCCGCGCCCACGGTGCCAACCATGCTGGCGACCACCTTGGCCGAGATCGGCACCCGGGCCGAACGCGGGCGCCGGTCCTGCCGGGCATAGCCGAAATACGGCATGACGGCGGTAATGCGTCCTGCCGATGCACGATGCAACGCATCGACCATCATCAGCAGTTCCATCACGTTGTCATTGGTCGGCCAGCAGGTCGGCTGAATCACGAACACGTCCTTGCCGCGGACGTTTTCCATCAGCTCGACCATTACCTCGCCGTCGGAAAACCGGCCGACAACGCATTTACCGAGTGGCAGCTTGAAGTTGTCGGCAACTTCTTGCGCCAGCACCGGGTTGGCGTTGCCGGTGAAAAGCATCAAGGAAGAGTCTGTCATCGCTTCGCCTGTGGACGGATGTTACTGCTGCCACGGCGTCCGGCCGACCCGTGTCGCGCCCCGCCGAAACAGGGGTTTGTATCGCTTGTACCACCGCGTATCGAGCCATGAATGCTCTCTTGCGGTCGTACTCGCCTGCCTGCGCAGGCGAACTATATGGCTGGGGCGGCAGGATTCGAACCTGCGAATCACGGGATCAAAACCCGATGCCTTACCGCTTGGCTACGCCCCACTATCTCGTACTTCGCGAACCGACAGGTTCGCCCGGTCGTCGTCGAGTCGCCTCGATCCGGACCGGATGCCGCAGTGCCAACCACGCCAGCGCGCCGGCAATCGTTCCAATGCCGTCGCTGCCACCGCCGCGTTGTCCACGACGACAAAGACCGCGCTCCCCGTTCCGGACATGCGCGGTCTTCCAAATTCTTTCAGCCAATCAAACACTTCTGCGACTTCCGGCACCTGCGAAAGCACCACGGCTTCACAGTTGTTGAGCGCATTGGCAACCATCTCGGCGACGTTTCCAGACCGCGAGAGGGCCGACATTTTGGTAAGGGGTTGATTCCTTGTCAATTTGGGATCGCTGAAGATTGCCGCGGTACTGACATGAACGGGCGGGACGATCACCAGAAACTCCGCATTCTGAACGCGAATGGGCGCAATCTGCTCGCCCACGCCTTCTACCCAGGCGGGTTCGGCATCGATAAAAAACGGGACATCTGCGCCCAGCTGCAAACCCAGATCACGCAGCGCCGCGGCGCCAAGGCCTGTCCGCCACACCGCGTTCAGGGCCACGAGCACGGTGGCTGCGTTGCTCGATCCGCCTCCCAACCCGGCACCGGCCGGAATCTGCTTATCGATCTCGATGGTCACGCCGAAGGCGGGCCCGCCTGACGCGTTCGCGAGCTGACGCGCTGCACGGATCGCCAGATCATCCTCGGGCGCAATATCCGGCAAGCCACCAGCGCGCTCGATACGTTGATCGCCGCGACGGTGAATCGTGATCGTGTCGCAAAGCGTGATCGGCACGAATGCGCTTTGCAGGGCGTGATAGCCATTGTCGTAACGGCCGGTGATGTGCAGGCAAAGGTTCAGCTTTGCGGGCGACGCCCAACGCCCGAGATTCATCCCCTGCGACCTGCGGCAACCGGCAACGACCAGCGATCGACCAGCAGGCGCCAACGGGTCTCGCCGTTGTCCACGGTCAGCTTTTGCGGCATGTCGAGCCCGACATCAGTCTGCTGATAGCTTTCGTATTGAATGGTCCAGCCCGACTGCTCCAAATGCTGCAACTGCCCCGCGCTGTTCACCGTCACCTGTGCGGGTACGCCGTCGATTGGCAAACCCAGCGCCCAGTTCTTAAGCCCATGCAGCGGCAGCGTCCAGCCATAGGCTTCGCGCAACACGGTCTCCGGATCAGTGGTCACCCACGTCCCGTCCGCGTTACGAATCTCGACGCGTTCGGGCACGCCGCTCAAACGCGTCGCGCCGGCGCCGAATGGCCCGGCGACATCAATCACGAACTGCTCATGCCCTTGCTGCCAGCGCACGCGGCCGGAAAACCCAAACAAACCGGTCGATGCGATACGCCCGCTCAGCGTCCATTGCGACAGCGAACGCAGTGCCGCCTGCCGTTCGACCCAGGCGACACGGTCGGGTGACTGCGCCTCGGGCTGCGGCCAGTGGGCACAACCGCCAAGCATCGCGATCAGCGCGACGGCGGTGCATCCGCGCAGCGGCAGAATCCGCCGAAGGGTGGCAAGCATGAGAAGCCCGGCGCGGTCGACTAAGGCGATAGCCGGGTGATGGTTTCCTGCAGAGTGCCGTGTTCAGGGTGCTGCGCGAGCGCGGTGTCCCAAACACGGCGGGCCTCGTCACGCTCACCCATCTTCCAAAGAACCTCGCCCAGATGTGCGGCGATTTCGGGGTCACCAAGCGTGTCGTAGGCGCGGCGCAGGTACTCCGCCGCGGCATCCAGATTCCCCAGACGGAATTCCACCCAGCCCATGCTGTCGATCACGGCCGGATCATCTGGCCGCTGCTCCAACGCACGCGCGATGTACCCCCGAGCCTCGGTGTATCGATCAGTGTGGTTGGTCAGGATGTAACCCAGAGCATTGAGCGCGCGCGAGTCGTTGTCGTTCAGCGCCACCATTTGTCGCAGGTCGGCAATGGCCTGATCGATCTGACCCAGTTGCTCATGCGCCAGCGACCGTCCATAGAGCAGATCGGGCTCCTGCGGATAAGCCGCAAGCCCCGTGGAGTAGATCTCCAGAGCGGCGGCGGGCTGGCCGGATTGCAGCAGGATGTCCGCTTCGACCAGCTTCAGTTGCAGATCCATGCTGGGGTTGATGCGCGCCAGGCCTTGCAGGTAGGCCTGGGCCTCCTCCACGTGACCGCCCTCGGCCATCAGATAGGCGCGACGGGTCAACGCATCAGCCTGATGCCGACCACCGGCGACCCGGCGATACCAGCCACGTGCAGCGTCCAGGTCGTCGCGCGCTTCGGCGATCCGTCCCAGGTAGTACGCGGCGTCGAAGCGCTGCGATGGCTGCTCGATCAATTCGAGGAAATGTTTTTCTGCCAGATCCAGGTTCTGACGATCCAGCGCGAGCAAGCCTCGCGCATAGCGGGCCTCGGGATGCTTGGGGTCTTCCTCGAGCACGCGGTCCAGCTGGGCCTCTGCGAGTTCCAGCGCATCGGCCTCCAGCAGCAGCCGAGCCAGCGCAAACCGGACATCCGCGTTGTCGCCCTTGTTCACCAGCGGGTCGATAACGGCGATCCCTTCCAATACCCGTTGCTGCTTGATCAGCACACCGGCTTGAAGCAGCGTGGCCTCGGTCCAGTCCGGGCGGAGTTCCCGCGCGCGCTCGGCCGCCTGCTGGGCGACGGCCCAGTCCTCGACATTCATCGCCACCAGCCCCAGCGCATAGTGCGCATCGGCACTCTCCGCATTGGCCTCGACCAGCGGCTGCATGATCGCCAGCGACGGGCCAGCCTCAACGTTGTCGCGCACCAGCGTCGCCGCGACCGCGCGCAAGGCTTCCCCTCTGCGTTCCGGTTCGGCCGCGACATAGGCCTTCGCCATGTCCAGAGCGGTGTCGTAGGAGCGCGCCCGCACGGCCACGCGGAATGCCGCTTCCTGCGCCTGCACGTTGTCGGGTGCTGCGGTGCGCCACAATTGCGACGCCTGGACTGACAGCGCGCGATTGTTGCTCGCCAGCGCATACCGGGTCGCTTCCTTGGCGATGTCAGCCTGTCCCGTCAGGCGGGCGGCTTCCAGGTATTCCTCGGCGGCCAGCGCGAGGTCACCCCGGTCGCCGGCGACCTGGCCGGCGAGCACGTGGTACATCGCCTGGGCTCGTTGCGGCAAGGGCTCGGCAGGGGGCGCGGCCGGCCCACCGGCAGCTTCAAACAAGGCGTTCAGACGATCGCCCGGCTCGGGCGCAGACACGCACCCGGCCAGCAGGGCCACCGGTATCAGCGTGACGAGAATTCGCTGTATCAACATCGTGCTCCTTGGCGCGGCCGGATGATCATACCGGAAGGCCGGCACCAGCTTGGTCGTGAGGACGGGCGATCCGGCCCGGTTATGCGACGGCGTCGCTTGTACTGACCACAGGGCATCGCGGACAATTCCGCGCTTCCCCGACCCCGCCCGCGAATGCCCCTTCTTGTCCTCGGTCTCAATCACGCAACCGCTCCGCTGGAGTTGCGTGAGCGTGCAGCGTTCGCGCCAGCCGAGCTGGACGGCGCGCTGCGTGATGCCCGCAAGGTTGAGGGCCTGGAAGAAATCGTGGTGTTGTCCACCTGCAATCGCACGGAGCTGATCACCAGCGGCCAGCACAGCATGGACAGCCTCGCCCAGTGGCTCGGCACCCGATCAGCGATCGACCTGGACACCCTGAGCGGCCACGGCTACCGCCTGGAAGAGACCGAGGCCGTCCGGCATGTTTTCCGCGTGGCCGCCGGCCTGGACTCGATGGTGCTCGGCGAGCCGCAGATTCTCGGCCAGGTCAAGCAGGCGTTTTCTGATGCCGAAACGGCCGAGGCGGTCGGGCCGACCCTGCGCCGCCTGTTCCAGAAGGCCAATGAAGCCGCCAAGCGCGCGCGCTCGCAGACCAGCATCGGGCGCAATCCGGTGTCGTTTGCCTTCGCCGGGGTGCGGCTGGCCGAGCAGATCTTCGAAGATGTGACCCAGCAGACCGCGCTGCTGATCGGCGCCGGCGAGATGATCGACTTGTTCGCCGCGCATCTGAAAGCCCGCGGGCTGCGGCGGCTGTTGTTCTGCAATCGCACCGCGGCCCGGGCAGAGAAACTGGCGCACCGGCATGCCGGCGCCTCGGTCCCGTTCTCGGAACTCGAGGCTTACCTGCCGGATGCCGATCTGCTGATCAGCTGCACCGGTTCACCGACCCCGATCGTCACCCGCGCGGCGCTCAAGCAGGCGCTCAAGCGCCGTCGCCGGCGCCCGGTCTGCGCGCTGGATATCGCCGTGCCTCGCGATATCGAACCCGCCGCCGGCAGCCTGGACGATGTCTATCTTTATGCCGTCGACGACTTGCAGGCGATTATCGACCGCAATCAGCAGGCCCGGCGTGACGCCGCAGAAGAGGCCGAGGACCTGATACGCCAGCATGTCGATCAGTTCATGCATTGGGTGCAGACGCGGGATGCCGGCGCCGTCGTGGGACAATTGCGCAAACAGCTGAATCGCGAAGCCGACGAACTGACAGCCGCCGCGCTCGGGCAGTTGGCCCGTGGCGAAGATCCGGCTCAGGTATTGCCGCGCCTGGCCCACAGTCTGGGTCAACGCTGGCTGCACGCTCCCAGCCGGGCGATCCGCGAGGCAGCCCCCGAAGACCAGCCCGCGTTGCAGGCCACGGTCAAACGCCTGTTCGATCTGGACAACGACGCATGAACCCGAAACTCGAACGCCGCCTCGAACAGCTGGTCGAGCGCCACGAAGACCTCAGCCATGAACTGAGCGACCCCACCGTCATCGGGAATCAGGACAAGTTCCGCCGGCTCTCGCAGGAATACGCCCACCTGGGCCCGCTCACGGACGCCTTTTCCGCTTGGCGCGCCTCGGCATCGGAGTTGGAAGAGCTGGACGTGATGCAGGCCGACAGCGATCCCGATGTACGCGCCATGGCCGAAGACGAGGTCGAGTCGGTGACGAGCAGGCGCGCCGAGCTGGAGCGCGTGTTGTACGGATTTCTCGTGCCCCGTGACCCGCATGACGACTCCAACCTGTTCCTGGAGATTCGCGCCGGCACCGGCGGCGATGAAGCCGCCATCTTCGCCGGCGATTTGCTGCGCATGTATCAGAAGTACGCGGAAACCCGCGGCTGGCGCGTGGAGCCGCTGGCACAAAGCCATGGCGAACATGGCGGCTACCGGGAGGTGATCAGCCGCGTGGTCGGCGCCGGCGCGTACTCGCGGCTCAAGTTCGAATCCGGTGCGCACCGGGTGCAGCGCGTGCCGGAGACCGAATCGCAGGGACGAATCCACACCTCGGCCTGTACCGTCGCGGTGCTGCCGGAGCTCGACAATGTCGAGGCCGCCGACATCAACCCCGCCGAGTTGCGTATCGACACCTTCCGCGCCAGCGGTGCCGGCGGCCAGCATGTGAAGAAGACCGACTCGGCCATCCGCATCACCCATCTGCCCAGCGGCATGGTGGTCGAATGCCAGGATGAGCGCTCACAGCACAAGAACCGCGCCAAGGCGATGGCGTTGTTGCAATCGCGATTGCTGGAGATCGAACAGAGCAAGCAGGCTTCGGAGCAGGCCGCGTCGCGCAAGTCGCAGGTCGGCAGCGGTGATCGCTCCGAGCGCATCCGCACCTACAATTTCCCGCAGGGTCGGGTCACCGATCACCGCATCAATCTCACCCTGTACAAGCTTGCCGAGATCATGGAAGGCGCGCTGGATCAGGTGATCGATCCGCTGCTGGCCGAGTACCAGGCCGAGCAACTCGCGGCGATTAGCGACGACGCATGAGCAGCTACGGCGCATTGCTGCGACAGGCGGAAACCCGTCTCAACAACGCGATGCAGGCCCGCCGCCTGCTTGAAGACGCCGCCGGCCGCTCCGCCGGCTGGCTCATGGCGCATGCGGAGGATGCAGCCCCCGATGACATCGCCCAGCGGTTCAGCGACTGGGTGCAACGCGTCGAATGGGGCGAGCCGGAAGCCTATGTGTCGGGCGTGACTCACTTCTGGAAACTGCGGCTGCGGGTCACCCCGGATGTACTCATCCCGCGCCCCGACACCGAGACCCTGGTAGAGCAAGCCCTCGCCCTGGGCGACGGCCGCCCGCAGCGCGTGCTCGATCTGGGCACCGGCAGCGGCGCCATCGCGCTGTCGCTGGCCATGGAACGGCCCACCTGGCAGATCGTTGGCACGGATGTCTCCGAGGCCGCTCTGGATGTGGCCCGGCGCAACGCCCTCGACTGCGCGCTCAGTGGCGTGCGCTGGTATTCGGGTGACTGGTTTCAGGCGCTCGACGCCATGCATTTCGACGGCATCGTCAGCAACCCGCCGTACGTCGACGCCGCCGACCCCGCGTTGGCGGCCGACGTGTTGAAGTACGAGCCACCCGGCGCGGTCATCGCGGCTGATCAGGGCCTGGCTGATCTGCGCAGCATCATCCAGCGCGCGCCGGACCACCTGAACCCGCATGGCTGGCTGGCGGTGGAACACGGCTACCAGCAAGCCGGGGCAGTCCGCGCGTTGTTCGAGGCAGCCGGTTTCGGCGACGTGACCTGCCAGCGCGATCTGGGCGGGCATCCCCGCGTCACCAGCGGCTGCCTGGCTTGAGCGCGGCTGCCCGCTACGCCCGGCAAATTGTCATGCCGGTGATCGGCGAGGCCGGACAGCGGCAGATCCATGACAGCCGTGTGGTGATCATCGGCCTTGGCGGCCTGGGCAATCCGGCGGCCACCTACCTCGCAGGCGCCGGCGTCGGCCAGCTTGATCTGGTCGACTACGACACGGTCAGTTTCAGCAACCTGCACCGCCAGTTCCTTTACCGCGAAACCGACCTCGGACAGCGCAAAGCCGAGGTCGCGGCACGACAGCTCGGCGCCTACAACCCGGACATCGAGCTGCGCCCGCATGCGACACGGCTTGGCGACAAGGTCTTCGACAGCTTGCTGCCAGGTGCGCAGGCGGTGCTGGATTGCACGGACAATTTCCCGACCCGGTTCGCAATCAATGCCGCCTGCGCCCGGCACCGTGTGCCCCTGGTGCTAGGCGCCGGCATTGGCCTGCAAGGACAGCTCGGCGTGTTCCGCCATGATGTGCCTGCGGCCGGTTGCTACCGCTGCCTGTTTGACGAGGCCGGCGACGCCGCAGAAGCCTGCGAAGACGCCGGGGTGCTGGGTCCGCTGGTCGGCATGCTCGGGGCCTGGCAGGCCTTCGAAACCTTGCGTCTGCTCATCGATGAAGCCGCGCCTGAAAGCCACTGGCTGCATTTTTCGCCGGAAACCCGGACAATCCGGGCTCACGAGATCCCGCAAGACCCCGCCTGCCCCCACCATGCCTGAACTCCAGACGTCCGATGATGTGCTGCTGCTGCCGCGCACGACAGCCATCACCCTGATGCACACGGCGCAGCTGTCGCCCGACCGCTCGGTCGCCGGCATCATCGCCCTGCGTGACGATGTGCCCGCCGGTCTGCTGCCCTGCGCCCCGGAGTCCGCGCCGGCACTGGAGCAGGCCTGCCAGCAGGCGGCGCAGACCGGCGGCGTTTTCGCGGTTTATTGTTCCAAGCCCACGGCCGCTGCGGAACCGATGGATTTGCCCGCCGCGGTGCTGGATATCGCGAGCCGCCACCCCCTGCTCATCGTGTCCTTGAACACCAAGGGGGTGTTGGAGACACGAGCCTGGACCCACACCGATTCCGGCTTTATCGAGCGGGAACTGACGGCCATCGAGCCGCCGACTGCCGCCTGAGACCACGAGACCCATGCGCCTCTCACAATTTCCGATCACCACAAGTAAAGAGACCCCGGCCGACGCGGAGATCATCAGCCATCAGCTGATGCTGCGAGCGGGGCTGATCCGTCGCCTGTCCTCCGGCCTGTTCACCTGGATGCCGCTGGGCCTACGCGTGCTGCAGCGGGTGCAGACCATCGTCCGCGAGGAGATGGAACGAGCCGGCGCGGTGGAGCTGCTAATGCCCAGCATCCAGCCGGCCGAACTCTGGGAGGAATCCGGCCGCTGGTCTAAAATGGGCCCGCAGATGCTGAAGATGCGGGATCGCCATGATCGCGATTTCTGCTACGGACCGACGCACGAGGAGGTGATCTGCCACCACGTGCGTCAGGACCTGAAATCCTACAAGCAATTGCCGGTCAATTACTTCCAGATCCAGACCAAGTTTCGCGACGAGATTCGTCCGCGTTTCGGGGTGATGCGCTCACGCGAATTCCTGATGAAGGATGCCTATTCCTTCCACATCGACCAGCCGTCGCTGGAAGCGACCTACCTGGCAATGCGCGAGGCCTACACGCGCATTTTCGATCGGATCGGCGTGGATTTTCGCGTGGTGCAGGCCGACTCTGGCGATATCGGCGGCTCACGCAGCGAAGAATTTCATGTGCTCGCGAACGCCGGCGAGGATGAGCTGGCCGTGGCCCGCGATGGCCAGTTCGCCGCGAATGTCGAGGCTGCTGCCACCCTGCCGCCCGAGGCAGCACGCCCTGCCCCCGCCTCGGCCATGCAACAGGTGGAAACACCGCATTGCAAGACGATCGAGCAGGTCTCGAACCATCTCGGACTATCACCCAAGCAGTGCGTCAAAACCCTGCTGGTCATGGGTCGCAACGACAAGCCCCTGGCCCTGGTCATCCGTGGCGATCACACGCTCAACGAGATCAAGGCAGCGAAGCATCCTCTGGTGCGCGACCCGCTGACGCTGATCGACGAGTCTGCCGCACGCGCCACCGTCGGCGCCGGATTCGGCTCCGTGGGTCCGGTGGGGCTGAGCCTGCCGGTGATCGTCGACCATGCTGCTGCCGCGCTGGCGGATTTTGCCTGCGGCGCCAACGCTGATGGCATGCATCTCATCCATGTGAACTGGGGCCGCGACCTGCCGGAGCCGGAGGTTGCCGACCTGCGCACCATTCGCGACGGTGACCCCAGCCCCACCGGTGAAGGCCCGGTGCAGCTCGTGCGAGGCATAGAGGTCGGCCATATCTTCCAGCTCGGCCGCAAGTACACCGAGGCGATGAACGTGACCGTGCTCGATGCCGACGGTCGTGAAGTGCACCCGGAAATGGGCTGCTACGGCATCGGCGTCTCGCGCATCGTCGCCGCCTGCATCGAGCAATGCGCCGACGACAAGGGCATCGTCTGGCCCGCATCCATCGCGCCATTTTCGGTGGTCATCGCGCCGATTGGCGGCAAGAAGAGCGACCGGCCGATCCACCGCGCAACCGAACTCTACGAAGCCCTGCTGGAGCGCGGCATTAACGTCGTGCTCGACGATCGCAACCTGCGGCCCGGCGTCATGTTCGCCGATCAGGAACTGATCGGCATTCCGCACCGCATAGTCGTCGGCGATCGCGGCCTGGATCGGGATGTACTGGAGTACAAGGCCCGCGATGCGGCCGACGCCACCGAGATCGCGAATACCATCGATGCCGTGCTGGCCGCGATTAGCGACTAGCGGTCTGCTGGCCGCTGCGCTGGCTGGCGGCGCCGCCCAGGCGCAGGTCCTCGAACCGGACCCCGGCGTGCGCGCCGCGCTGATGGATGCAGTATCCGAAGCCGACAGTTTCGAGCATCCCTTCGATGCCGAGGTCTGGCTGCTGGACATGTCCACGCGGCTAACCGCCTACAACGCCGCCTACGACGACGGTCTGGACATATTGCGGGTCGCCCATCGTGAAGCCCTCCGTGCAGAGCTTCCACCGGAACTGGTGCTGGCCGTCATCGACATCGAAAGCCGCTTCGACAAGTTCGCGATCTCCCATGCCGGGGCGCTGGGACTGATGCAGATCATGCCTTTCTGGCTGGACGAGATCGGCCGCCCCAACGACAACCTGTTTCAGGTGGAAACCAACCTGCGCTACGGCTGCGCCATCCTCAAGCACTACCTGGATCGGGAAAACGGCGACCTGACCCGCGCGCTGGCCCGGTACAACGGCAGCCTCGGCAAGACCTGGTATCCGGAACGCGTGCTGGAAGCCCTCTCCAGTCGCTGGTACCAGCGCTAGGGCAACCCTGATCTATGCACACCACCAAGACCGCGTCGATTGTTCATTCCTGCGCACGGATCGGCCCCACCCGCACCTCGCCGGCCCGCAAGCCGCCCGATTCGCGCAGGGCCTCGTAGGTGGCATCGACGGTCGGATGCTTCGGAATATCCAGATCCATGCCGGTCCGCAGCGCCGATGGGCTGGACAGCCGGTCGCTGTTCGCGCGGTAGATCAGTGGCCACAGAAACCCGTTGTCATAGATCTCGGGCCGGGCAGCGATGCCCCACAAGGTGTCGCCGCGAGTGACGCGGTAGACAATCTGCGCCAGGCGCGCGGATTGATTCAGATAGGCGAGCAGGTCGTAGGCTCGTCGCCCCTCGCCATTGGCCAGGGCGGCGTCGGCTTGGCGCAGCTCTCCGGCCTGCGCCTCGCCAAGGATGGTACGCACGCCAACCGCCTCGCGTTCCGCGCGTGCCAGAGCAATGAAACGCAGGTTCAAGGCGGCTTCGGCCTGCGCCTGCGCCGCCCGGGCCAGACGATTCGCCCGCAGAACCTGACCCAACCGCATGGCCGCCTCGCCACGCTCAAGCAGCGACCGCGCATCGTCCACATCGGCATTCCGAGCCTCTGCCTCGCGGACGGCCCGCTGCGCTGAGGACAAGGCGGCGCCCACCTGTACCGGCTGCACGGGCACCACGGTGGGAAGAACCGGCGCCATCTGCGCGCTCGCCGCCGGTGTACCCGACGCGGCGCAACCACCGAGCCAGGCAGCCGCCACCACGACCGGCAGCATCGCTGCATATCGCCGATGGACAGACCGCTGATGAATTTGAGTTGCCCGCATGGGCGGGTATTCTGCCGCACCCACGCGACCTGCCGCAGCCTGCCTACGCCATGAGCACACGCATTCTCGTTCTGTACTACTCCCGCCATGGCGCTACGGCGAACATGGCCAAGCACGCCGCACGTGGCGTGGAGGCTGTCACCGATTGCGAAGCTTGGCTGCGCACGGTGCCGGAAGTGTCACCCGATTTCGACGCCTCCGCCGAGGATGTCCCGCCGACGGGAGCGCCCTTTGTCGAACGAGCCGATCTGGCGGACTGCGATGGCCTGCTACTCGGCTCGCCGACGCGCTTCGGCAACATGGCCGCGCCACTGAAGTACTTTCTGGACGCCACGTCCGGCGACTGGCTGTCGGGCACGCTGGCCGGCAAACCGGCCGGCGTCTTCACCTCCACCAGCTCCTTGCATGGGGGACAGGAAACCACGCTGCTTTCGATGATGCTGCCGCTGCTACACCACGGCATGCTGCTCTGTGGCCTGCCCTATCAGGAGCCGGGACTGATCAAGACCACGGCAGGCGGAACACCCTATGGCGCCTCGCATGTCGCCGGCCCGCAGGGCGAGCGGGCGCTGGATGACATCGAGATCGAGCTGTGCCGCGCACAGGGCAAGCGGGTGGCAGACATCGCCCGCCGGCTCGCCCGATGAGGCGCTGGAGCCCGATGGCTCGCGCCCTGGCGCTACTGGGCTGGGCCACCACGATGATGACCTTGCTGCTGTGGTTTGGCTGGCGCTCGACCATGCCCTATGGCTGGGGCATTGCCATCGTCCTGTGCCTGCCGCTGGCGCTCGCCGGGCCAGGCCTGTGGAAGCGGCGTAAGTACACCTATGCCTGGTGCAGCCTGCTATCGCTGGCCTACATGGCGCTGGGACTGATGGAAGTGTTCGCAACATCGGTGGGCCGAACCCCGGCGATGCTGCACCTGCTCTCCACCGTCGGGCTGTTCCTGGGCTGCGTGCTCTACCCGCGGCTGTACAACCGCGAGCAGACTGGAATTAACGCGGTTCCAGCAGCTCCCGCACCAGAGGAATCGTAACCTCGCGCTGCGCCGCCAGGCTGGCGCGGTCGATCGCCTCGACCAGCGTGATGACCGCCGCCGCCGAACGCGACACGCGGCGCAGCACGTAGCGGGTCACCGACTCGGGACAGCGCAGGCCACGGGCCGCCAGGCGTTGTTCGAACAACATGCCCAGAGCGCTCTCGTCCAGCAGTTCCAGCCGGTGCAAGGCCGCCCAGCGCAGCCGTGAACGCAGATCCGGCGTGACGAAACCGGCGGCGTCCGGATGCCGGGACAGGCTCGCCACCCAGCGGCCGGACCCGGTGCGGGCCTGATCGATCAGGCGCAACAGCGCCAGTTCCCAGGCTGCCTCGCCCGCCACGGCGTCGACATCATCCAGCCCGACAAAATCCAGACTGCCGAAGGCATCGAGAATCTCGGGGCCGTGGTCGATGAGCTGGCGCAATGGCAGCCAGGCGCAGCGACCCGGCTGGCGGCTGGCCGCCTGCAGCAAATGCGTCTTTCCGCTGCCCGCTGATCCGATCAACACCAGCGCGTCGGCGCCGTGAGCGAGGGCATCAAGCACCGCGGCATTGGCTCCAGGAACAAAGCTGGCGAACTCGGTGGATTCGGCGAGTTGCAGACCCAGCGGAAGCTGGGGGGTATTCACGTATCCCCGCGATAAACGCCGCTGGCCAGCCATTGCCGTGTGGCGAACCGCACCAGAACGGCGATCGCGGCCGCCGCCGGCAAAGCCAGCAACACGCCGACAAAGCCGAACAGCTGGCCGCCCGCGAGGACGGCGAAGATCACCGCGACCGGATGCAGGCCGATGCGATCACCCACCAGCAGAGGCGTCAGCACGGTGGATTCAAGCAACTGACCGAAGCCGAACACCACCGCCACGCCCACCAGCGGCAGCCATTCAGCCGACTCGATCAATGACGCCAGCACGGCAAGCAACACACCGACGATGAATCCGAGGTAGGGCACGAAGCTGACCAGTCCGGCGATCAGGCCGATCAGCAACGCCAGATCGAGTCCGACAATCCACAAGCCGATGACGTACACCAGCGCCAGACAGACCATCACCAGCAACTGCCCGCGGATAAAGGCCGACAGCACGTCATCGGTTTCCAGCGCCAGCTCGCGGACAGTCGGCATCCAGCGGCGCGGGATTAGCTCGGCGATGCGTGCGATCAGACGATCCCAATCCCGCAGCAGGTAGAAGGTGACGACCGGAATCAACGCGAGGTTCCCGACGACCGCGACCACCGCGCCCCCGGATTTGGACAACGAGCCCCATAGCCCGGCTGCCAACCCGCCAGCCTGGCTCCAGTGTTCGGTGGCAAACTGGCGCAGACCGCTGATGTCGAGCCGGAATCCTTCCGGCAAGCTGATTCCGACCGCGGGGAGCCAGCGGTTCTGAATGGCGTCGAGCAGATCCGGCACGCGCCGGCTCACGGTGACGACCTGATCCTGCAACATCGGCACCAGCAGCAATCCGAGTATCACGGCGACCAGTGTCAGCGAGGCGAACACCATCGCCACGCCGGCCGTCCGCGGGATGCGCATCGCCTCCAGCCGGTCGACCAGCGGATCACCGAGATAGGCGAGTCCGGCCGCGAAGACGAAAGGCGTCAGGATCGGGCTGAGCAGCCAGACGCCGACCAGCAAACCCGCCAGCGCGGCGATACCCACCGTCATGCGTGCCCGGGACGTCATCGGTTCAGGCTGTAGTTCATCGGTCCGCCGGGGCCGAGAAGATCGGTCGGCGTCGCATAGTCATCGGCCACCAAAACGCGGCCGAGTTCGATCGACTGGCGCAACTGTTCGCGCGACGCCGTCGTGTGAAGGCGGTAGACGAGACGGCCCGAACCGGCCTGGACCAGCGCCACGCCCGACACTGGCGGCAAGTCGGTCAGAAAATTCAGCACCCGGCCGTAATCGTCGACCGAGCGGACGCCGGTGACAGCCAGTTCCACGCGATTGTCGGCACCCTCCACGGTGCCGCCACCGATGCCGTATTGCGCCAACAGGCGCTGGCCCAGCGTCTGCGCACCCGTCGCCAGCAGGGCGTCCAGTGACGAATCCGTCTCCTGCCAGCTCCTGTACTGGCGGCCGCTGTCCAGCAATGCCCAGCGCGCCGACCACAGGCTGCCGCCGCGCTCGATGCGCCCCACCAGTACCTTGGCGGGGTCGTAGCGGCCGGAGGCCTGCATGATCTGGTCCGTGAACAGGCCCTGGATGTCGGCCGCCTGGATCGCCTGCTGGTCGGCCAGATCCATGCTGGGGAAGACGACCGGCAGGCCCATGCGCGCAGCTTCGGAAACAAATGCCTGGATTTGCTCGCGCGCCTCGCCACTGACGATCTCGCCGCGGTCCAGGGTCAGCCAAACCAGGGTTAGCGGGCGTCGCGGTGGCCAGGGTGCGAACCCCGCGTCGCGCAACAACATTTGCACCGCCCGCGGATCGAACTCGGCGATGAATCGGTACTCGGTCGGCCGGGGTTCGGTTGGCCGCGCTTCGGCGTCCGGCGTGGAGTCCCCGATCGGCGCGGGCGGCGCGGGCGGCGGCGCCACAATCGGCTCGAAACGATAAAGCGTCACCAACGCCTGGGCGCGATCCAGCAGCAACCCGGACTGTGGGGCCTGTAGCACGCCGTCCGAGCCCATGGCCTTGACCAGCACCTTGGCAAAGACCTGCCGCAGCGCCGCCTGCCGCGTCGACTCATTACGGTCGGTGGTCACCACATCGGCCTTGTAGAGATCGGGCACGACAACGGAGGCCGCAAGGGCCACGCTCGGAAGGGCCAGCCACACGGCCAGCACGGTCAGATAGATCAGGCGCATGGTTTACAATTGTACCGACTCCCCGCTGCAGACACGCGCTTTGCTGACGGATCGACCGGCGAACCGGTGATCTCCTGCTCGGGTTACATCGATTGCTCACGGGATCCCTCCCATGTCTGGACTCACCTACCGCGATGCGGGCGTTGATATCGATGCCGGCAATGCTCTTGTCGATGCGATCAAACCGGCGGTGGCCGCGACGCAGCGCCCCGGCGTGCTCGGCGGCCTCGGCGGCTTTGGCGCCTTGTTCGAAGTGCCCATCGACCGCTATCGCAAGCCGGTGCTGGTATCGGGCACCGATGGTGTTGGCACCAAGCTGAAACTGGCCATCGAGCTGGGCGATGTCTCCGGCGTGGGCATCGACTTGGTCGCGATGTGCGTGAACGACATCCTGGTCGGTGGCGCCGAACCGCTGTTCTTTCTGGATTACTACGCCACCGGCAAACTGGACACCGATCAGGCCGCCACGGTCATCCGCGGCATTGCCAAGGGCTGCGAACTCGCTGGCTGCGCCCTGGTCGGCGGGGAAACCGCCGAAATGCCGGGCATGTACGCCAGCGGCGATTTCGACCTCGCGGGCTTTTGCGTCGGCATCGTCGAACGCGATGCGATTCTCGATGGCAGGCAGGTCGCACCCGGCGACGCCATCATCGGTCTGGCCTCCTCCGGGGTGCATTCCAATGGCTTTTCGCTGGTGCGCAAGCTGATCGAGCTCAGCGGCGTCGACCTCCACGCCTCGCTACCTGGCAGCACGACAAGCCTCGGCGCCGCGCTGCTGGCACCCACCCAAATCTACGTGCGCAGCGTGCTCGACATGCTCGCCCGTTCCGAGATCCACGGCATGGCGCACATCACTGGCGGCGGCCTGCTGGAGAACATTCCCCGGTCGCTGCCGGCGGGTTGCCAGGCCGTCATCGACACCGCCACCTGGCCTCGCACACCCCTGTTCCAGTGGCTGCAACAGGCCGGAGATATCGATTTCGAGGAAATGCACCGCACCTTCAACTGCGGTATCGGCATGACCCTGATGGTGCCGCAGGCGGCGGTCGAAACCATTCTCTCCATCGCCGGAGAACACGACATCGATGCCTGGACCATCGGCGAGATCGTGGCCGGCGAGCGCGAGGTCCTGCTCAAGGGATGACTCACCGCGAACCGGCGCGACTGGTGGTGCTCATCTCGGGAACCGGTCGCAACCTCCAGGCCTTGATCGACGCATCGACGCGCGGCGACTTGGGCGCGCAGATCGTCAAAGTTATCTCCAACCGGTCGGCCGTGGCCGGCTTGGCCCGTGCGGAGGCTGCCGGTATCGCCACGCAGACCATTGATCATCGCGGTTTCGACACCCGCGAGGCCTTCGATGCGGCGCTCGGCGATGCCATAGCCGCGGCCGCACCAGACATCGTTGCACTGGCGGGCTTCATGCGCATTCTGACCGCCGACTTCATCCGGCGCTTCGAAGGCCGCCTGCTGAACATTCACCCGTCGCTGCTGCCCAAGTATCGTGGCCTGCACACACACCGGCGGGCACTGGAGGCTGCGGACCGATGGCATGGGGCGAGCATCCATTTCGTGACCGAGGAACTGGACGGTGGGCCCGTGGTCCTACAGGGCCGGATAGCCGTCGAGCCCGAAGACACAGAACAGACGTTGGCCAGACGCGTTATGGAGGAGGTCGAACTGCTGATCTACCCGGCCGCGGTGCGCTGGATGGCGGGTGGCCGTCTGCGGCTGCAGGACCACCTGGCCTGGCTAGACGACACCCGGCTCCAAACTCCCGTTCAATGGCCGCTCGACGATGCCGCCCCCGATTCAGTGAACCCGTGACGACAAGGATTTGCGCCATGATTCGATCGATACTGATTGCCGCGACCCTGCTGTTGAGCGCACCTGTGCTCGCGCAGACGGCCGCCTCCGCCGAAACCGCTGCGCCCAATGCGGCATTCGCGCCCTGGAAAGCCTCCTACAGCCTCACTCGCGGCCCGCTCACGCTAGGGCATGCCGAATTCGAGTTGACCGCCGGCGAAACCGAGGGCTGCCATGTCTACCGCTACGATGCCAAACCAGTCGGCCTGGCAAGACTGTTCATCGGTCAGCTACACGAAACCAGCGAATTCTGCGTACGGGATGGCGAAATTCGCACCCAGCGCTTCGAGTTCCGCCGTGATGACGAACCCGAAGACAACTTTGTGCTGCATTTCGACTGGGAGGCGCTGACCGTGACCGGGCCGGGCGACAAGGAACGGCAGATTCCGGAAGACGCCATGGACCGCCTCGCGATTCAGCTCGCGGTGCGTGATTTGCTGGTCCGTCACCCCGAGACGCTACCCACCGAGCCGCGCAATTTCACCATGATCGAGGACGACCGCATCAAGACCTACACGATGCAGGTCAAGGGCCGCGAAGTCGTCAAGACGCCCGCAGGCGAACTGGACGCCATCCGCGTGGAGCGGGTCAAAGACGCGAGCAAGACCACGATCTTCTGGGTGGCACCGGAGCTTGGCTACATCCCGGTACGTGTGGAACAGCGCAAGAACGACTCCGAGGTTCTGTCGATTGCCTTACGCAACCGACCGGAGACCACCGCCCTGAACACCAGCGAGGCCGCGCAGTAGGAACGTGGGTGGTAGATAGAAACACGCCCCTGACCGCCATGTTCCGGTGGCTGCTGCGTGCGACCGGTGTGGCATTGGTACTGCTGCTTGCCGCCGCCGCCGCGCTGAAACTCGTCTACGGCGGTGGCGCCGAGTTTCCTGATCGCAGCACCGAGCCCGCGCTGCCCGCCGCCGCGCTGGAAGTCGTCGCCACGCTCGATACCCCGCCAGGGAACATCGCGGTGTCCGCGACAGGCCGCGTATTTCTGACCCTGCACCCGGAGGCCCGTCCTGACGTCAGCGTCATCGAATGGGTCGATGGGCAGGCCAGGCCCTGGCCATCGGCCTCGTTCCAGCATCCGAAGGGCGACGCGGATGGTTTCCGCAATGTGCTGGCCATACGCATTGATCGCCAGGGCCGGCTGTGGGCATTGGATAACGGCCATCACGGTCTGCACCACCCGGCGTTATACGGCTTTGATCTGGCATCCGGAAACCTGGTGCATCGCTACCGCTTCCCCAGCGAACTAGCCCCGCTGGGCTCACACCTGAATGACTTTCAGGTCAGCCTGGACGGCCAAAGGATTTACATCGCGGATGCCAGCCTGTTCCGAAAAGACCCCGCCATCGTGGTCTACGATATCGAGCAACAGCACGCCCGCCGCGTGATTTCGGACCATGAAAGCGTGGTCGCCGAGCGTTACCTGCCCCAGGTTCAGGGACGCCGGATGGAAGCCTTCGGACTGGTTGCGATCCGGCCCGGCGTGGATTCCATCGCGCTCTCCCGTGATGGCAGGTGGCTGTACTTCGCCCCCATCACCAACAATCACCTGTACCGGGTTGCCACCCGCTATCTCGATGACCCCGCCCTGGACCCGGCCACGGTCGCCAGTCGCGTTGAGCGCTATGCGCTGAAAACCATGAGCGATGGCATCACCACCGATGATGCCGGCAACGTCTATCTCTCGGACCCGGAGCACTCAGCGATCATCGAACTCGATCCGGAGCGGGAACTCACGACGCTGATCCGCGACGAACGGCTGCGCTGGCCGGACGGGTTTTCCTTTGGCCCGGACGGCTGGCTGTACGTCACCGGCTCGGCGCTGCATCAGGTGATCGCGCGACCCGCCGAATCCATTCCCGCCAACGCGCCCTATCCCGTCTATCGCTTCAAGCCCGGGCCGACCGCTGCGGCCGGTCATTGACGGCCCGACGTTAGCGCGAGTTAGGTCTTGGGCAGCGTGACGCCGAGCTGGCCCTGGTACTTACCCTCGCGGTCTCCATATGAGACTTCGCAGATTTCGTCGGATTCGAAGAACAGCATCTGCGCCACGCCTTCGTTGGCGTAGATCTTTGCCGGCAGGGGCGTGGTATTGGAAAACTCCAGGGTCACGTGGCCTTCCCACTCCGGCTCCAGCGGCGTGACATTCACGATGATGCCGCAACGCGCATAGGTGCTCTTGCCGAGGCACACGGTCAGGGTGCTGCGCGGGATGCGGAAGTACTCGATGGTCCGCGCCAGGGCGAAGGAGTTCGGCGGGATGATGCAGCAGTCGCCCTTGAAGTCGACAAAGCTCTTTTCGTCGAATGCTTTGGGGTCGACGATCGCCGTGTTGATGTTGGTGAAGATCTTGAACTCATCGGCGCAGCGCACGTCGTAGCCGTAGCTGGACACGCCATAGGAAACGATCCGCTGGCCATCCACGGCCCGCACCTGCGCGCCGGCAAAGGGCTCGATCATTCCCTGCTCGGACGCCATGCGCCGGATCCAGCGATCGGACTTGATGCTCATCGTTCGCGTGCCTTTCCTGAAATCTTGGTACCCAAAAGGGTCTGGAGATCAGTCATCAAGGATGACGATCTCCGGGAATCTTGCGCCTTGGCCCTGCACACGACCGGCCAATCCAGCCGCCGTGCGGCGGGCGATGTCGCGGTACGCCCGCGCGTTTTCCGAATCCGGATCGGCGAGCACGGTCGGGTGTCCGGCGTCGGCCGCCTGTTGGATGGCGGCATCCAGCGGCAAGTGCCCCAGCACCGGCACGCCGGTGGCATCGGCCAGCCGCTGCCCGCCGCCTTCGCCGAAAATGTGGCTCACTTCACCGCAGTTGCCACAGCGGTGAAACGCCATGTTCTCGATGACGCCCAGCACCGGCACCTGCACCTTGCGGAACATCTCCAGGCCTTTTCGCGCATCCAGCAGCGCGATGTCCTGCGGCGTGGTGACGATCACCGAGCCGCTAACCGGAATCCGCTGAACCAGCGAAAGCTGGGTATCGCCGGTGCCGGGGGGCAGATCGATGATCAGGTAGTCCAGCTCCGGCCATTGGGTTTCTGTCAACAGCTGCTGCAAGGCCTGGGTCACCATGGGGCCGCGCCAGATCGTCGGCTCGGTCACGTCGATGAGATAGCCGATCGACATCGTCGCCAGCCCATGCGCGGCTACCGGCAGCATGGTCTTGCCGTCAGGCGATTGCGGGCGCTCGCTGGTGCCCATCATGCGGGGCTGGCTGGGGCCATAGATATCGGCATCCAGCAGGCCAACCCGTGCGCCGTCGGCCAGCAGTGCCAGCGCAAGATTCGCCGAAACGGTGGACTTGCCGACGCCGCCCTTGCCCGAGGCCACGGCCAGAATATTGTGGATGCGCGGTAACGGTCGCAGACCACGCTGTACCGCGTGGGTGCCGATTTCGGTGGTCAGGCTGACCGCCACCTCGTGGCCTGCCGCCTGCGCACAAAGCCCGCGCAGATGTTCCAGCGTGGCGCTGTGACGGTCGCCAAGATAAAAACCCAGCACCAGTTCGACGCGCTGGCCGTCGTTGGATCGCACGGCGCCGGCGCTGATCCAGTCGGCGTCGAGATAGGGAATCGGGTCGGCCGCGAGTGCGGCTGCAATCGCCTCGGTCGAAATGGTGACTACTCCTGCTTGGCTGCGGACCCGCGGCTGCGTCATCCGCCCGCCGCGGCTGGCGCGGGAGTGTATCACCCGGCCGGGCCGTATCCGGCCTCGGGTAAACTGGGGGCCATGCATCGAACAACCGCTCGCGACGCGACCCGGATCAGCGTGAACAAAGCCTGATGTTTCGATTCCGTCCTCGATCCATGCTCACGCTCGTGGCCACCGGGTATCTCCTGGTCGCCATGCCGTTAATGGTCGCCATCCCGGTCGCCTATCGCTCGGTGGGCGAACTGACGAACCAGTCACAACGACTCGTCGCCGACACAGCCTCACTGGTGGACCTCGGCGCCGCACTGGGTGACCAGCTGGATGCTCTCGACCGTATCGCGCGGCAATACGTGATTCTCCAGGACGACGAAGGCCTGAGCCTGGTGCACGAACGCATCGCCACGGTGGAAAACACGCTAGACGCCCTGGGGCTTTTCCCGGACGCGATCTCCATGCTGCCGCTGATCACCATTCGCGAGACCATCGAGCGTCTGCCCGAGAAGCTCGCAGGAGGTCTGCCTGGCGCCAAACCGGCCCTGGCCGACCTCGGCAATCTGAGCCTGCATCGACGTAGCGTCGTGCGCGACATCAATAGCTACGTGGATCAGGAAGTGCGCGCAGTGAACGAACAGGCGGACCGCGCACGCCAGCAACTGGCACTGCCCACCGTTGCGCTCATCCCGGCATCGATCGCCCTGGCGATTATTTTCACCTACCTGACGGTACGTCCGATCCGCCAGTTTTCGGTTGCGATCAATCGCATGGGGCGCGGCCGCCTGGATCAACCGGTCGTGGTGGAAGGCCCGGCCGAATTGGTCGAGCTGGCCCATCAACTGGACTGGATGCGTCAACAACTGCTCGCCATGGAGCAGGAGAAGGATCGCTTTCTCCAGCACATGTCCCACGAACTCAAGACCCCGTTGTCCAGCTTCATGGAGGGCCTCGCATTACTGCATGACGGTGTGGTCGGCACGCCCAGCGACGATCAACTGGAGGTGCTGGAAATTCTCTCGGTGAGCGCCGATCAGCTCAAGCGCCTGATCGAGAACCTGCTGAAATTCCACGCCTGGGCCGATGCGACTCAGACCCCCGACATGGAACCGATCCGGCTACGGGGCCTGGTGGACAAGGTGTTAATGGGCCACCGCCTCTCCGCCCGAGCCAGTCAGCTCAAGATTTCCAACGAGACGCGGGATATCGGCATCCTCGGCCATATCGACAGCCTGCAGCTGGCAGTGAGTAACCTGGTGTCCAACGCGATCAAGTATTCGCCTGAATCCGGCGAAGTGATCGTACGCGGCGGTGAGAATGAGGACGCCTGGTGGCTGTCGGTCGAAGACAGCGGGCCGGGGGTTGAACTGGCCGATCGCGAGAACATTTTTCAGCCGTTCGTCCAGGGCTCGCGCAGCGGGCGCGGCCCCCTGGCCGGAAGTGGCATCGGACTTGCCGTGGTAGCAACCTGTATGCGTAGGCATGGCGGCATTGTCCACGTAGACTCCGGCCCAAACGGCGGGGCCTTATTCACCCTGCAGGCACCAAAAACTCTATGAAAGCAGGACTCGTTGGACTCGCATTGGCGAGCAGCGTTGTGATCGGCGGTTGTGGCTTGCTGCCCGCGAATCATTCAGAAGCGATTCCCCCGGGAGCGGACGGGCCGATCGTCAGCACCGAAGCCTCGGAATCCGAGGATGGTGTTTACGGCTGCCCGGGCCTCTACACCTTCGCAGCCACGATGGCGACCTACACGCCAAGCCAGCTGGGCGCTGCCGCCGATGGGCTACGTTTTGCCCAGCAGACCGGCATTCCACCCTGCGACCGGGCCAGGCTGGCCTTGTTGACCGCCCGCCCCGGCCATCCGGCCTTCAACGCGGCCCAGGCCGAGGCGCATTTCGCCGCCTTGTTGGACGGCGAGATCACGCTGGATAACTGGAGCCAGCGCTTCCTGATTTCGGCTCGAGATACACTGAAGGCCTGGAACGCAGAACAGCAGGCGATGAAGACGCGCCTAGCCCGCCTGGAAACGGACACGGTCGAAAAGGATCGGAAAATTCAGAGCATGAAGGAACAAATCGACGCCCTGACCTCCATCGAGCGCTCGACGGATCGGGATTACGCGCAATGAGCGCCGCGACCATTCTGCTGGTGGACGACGACGACGGCTTGCGCCGGCTGCTGTCCATGCGGCTGGGATCGGCCGGCTTCGAAGTCCAGCAGGCCGAAAGCGCCGAAGCGGCCCTGGCCAGCGTCCGGCGCGAGCGTCCGTCCATTGTCGTGACCGACCTCAAGATGGACGGCATGGACGGCATGGGGCTGCTGGAAAATCTGCGCGAGCACTACCCGGGCCTGCCGGTGATTCTGCTCACAGCGCACGGCACGATTCCGGATGCCGTCGAAGCCACGCAGTCCGGCGCCTACGATTTCCTGACCAAGCCTGTCGATCACGCCGAGCTGATCGAGCGCGTGCGCAGCGCCGTGACCCAATCGGCGCCCGATGGCGATCATGACTGGGCGGAGGAAGTCATCACAGCCAATCCGGCAATGTTGCAGGTGCTGGAAGACGCACGCCGTGTCGCCGCCACCGACTCCAGCATGCTTATCCAGGGTGCCAGCGGCACCGGCACGGAAGTGCTGGCCCAGGCCATTCACAATGCCAGCCCGCGATCGAAAAAGCCGTTCATCGCCATCAACTGCGGCGCGATTCCAGCCGACCTGCTGGAATCTGAACTATTTGGCCACAGCAAAGGCTCGTTCACCGGTGCGACCCGGGATCACACGGGCCTGTTCCAGTCCGCCGAAGGCGGCACGGTGTTTCTGGACGAAATCGGCGACATGCCGATGGAGTTGCAGGTCAAGCTGCTGCGCGTGCTGCAGGAACGACAGATTCGGCCCGTTGGCAGCGCCCGCTCGATCAATGTGGACGTGCGTGTACTGTCGGCCACGCACCAGGATTTGAGCAAGGCGATTAGCGAGGGGCGGTTCCGCGAGGATCTGCTTTACCGCCTGAACGTCATCACGCTGCATCTGCCGCCGCTGGACGAGCGCCGCGAGGATATTCCCCTGCTGGCCGATCATCTGCTCGTACGCCTGACCCGCAACACCCGCCGCAAGGTGCTCGCGCCCGAAGCGCTGGAGTGGCTGGTCGGTGCGGACTGGCCTGGCAACATCCGGCAGCTGTCCAACGTATTGGAACGCTGCGTGGCGTTGGCACCGGGGCGCATTATTGATGCCGAACTCGTGCGGCGTGCCCTGGGTCAGTCGGCCCACCGGATTACGCCGCTGGCCGAAGCCCGCGACGAATTCGTTCGGGATTATCTGGTCAAGCTGCTGAAGATCGCCGGCGGCAACGTCTCGCAGGCAGCGCGGATGGCGGAACGCAACCGCACCGAGTTCTACAAGTTGCTCGCCCGCCACGACGTGGACCCGGGCGACTTCAAGGAATGATCACCGGCCTCTGGCTGCTCGGCGCCGCGGCCGTCAGCTTTCCAGCCAGTGTCGGCCAGCCGATTGAGCGTGTCGTGACCGAAGAGGACACGATCATCGACATGGCCCGCCGTTTCCGGGTCGGGTTTCAGGAAATTCGCCTGGCCAACCCCGGCATCGATCCGTGGCTGCCGGGCACGGGCCGCACCGTCGTGCTACCGGCCCAACACCTGATTCCCCGGTGGTCGGAACCCGACCTCGCCCCCGGCGAAACCCGCCTGCTGATCAATGTCGCCGAGATGCGCTTGTATGCGCTGTTTGCCGACGAAGACATTCCCGAACGGGCGCGGATCGTCAGCTTTCCCATCAGCATCGGTCGCCAGGACTGGCGTACGCCGCTGGGTTCTACGCGCATTGTGTCGCGCATCAAGGACCCGACCTGGACGCCCCCGCAATCGATCCGTGAGGAGGCACTGGAGCGCGGCGAAACCCTGCCAGACGTGGTGCCGGCCGGCCCGGACAATCCTCTGGGCCAGCATGCTCTGCGCCTCGCGCTGCCTGGCTACCTGATCCACGGCACAAACAAGCCGGCGGGCATTGGCATGCAGGTGACGCACGGCTGCATCCGCATGTATCCAGCTGATATTGCGTGGCTTTACGACAACGTGACGGTAGACACCCGGGTCGAGCTGGTGAATCAGCCCTACAAGTTTCGCTGGGACGGTGACCGGCTGATGATGGAGGCGCACTCCGCCTGGGTACCGGGCTCGCCGGACGTGAGCACGCTGGAAACCCTGGATGCTGCCCTGGCCGCCGCGCTGCGCGAACGGCCGGGCGTGGTGGTTGACCTGGACCGTGTGCGGGAGATTGCCACGTCCGCGGTCGGCATGCCCTCGCCGGTGCCATTGCTGGCCAGCCCGGACCGGATCGTGCCGGTCAGTGGCGAGCATGTGAGCACCGCGGACGACGCTCCGCTCTAACCCGAGCGTCAGGGTTCACGCAGTGTTGCGTCATCCGCGCAAGCGCACCGAGCCGACCGCTCCAACGCACAAAAAAAGAGGCGACCCGAGGGTCGCCTCCCTTCATCCGGAAGCTCTCAACCTACGAACGCAAGGTTCGACGGTTTGCGGGGAGGGGGGAGTGGCAATCGAACCCCCGGATGAAACCTGCAACACCGGTCTGACGGTGCAGCCTCACGAACGCGTTCCGCCAAAAGGCGTATTCGAGTTCCAGCCGCTAGCCTCAGAGCGCTCGCCCAGCACCAGCCGCAGCGCGCTAACCGCCCCACGGCCGATCAACCAGTACACCGCGATGGCGAGCAACACGCTCGTGTCCACCGTCACATCGAGCACCGGGATCGTGGGCAGCAAGCCGGCAAAGGGCGCCAGCAACGGCGCCGATAGACGTCCGATCCATTCCACCAGCCCTGGCGGTAACGTGGCATGCAAGGGCAGAGCGACCAACCGGGCGATCAGTAACGCTGCGATAGCCGCCACGCCTGCTCGAACCAGGCTTTCGGCGCCACGCCGTAACTGGTCTCGCCGGGCGTCGCGCACCGCGCGGCGAATCTGCTCCTGATGAGTGGGGCGTGATCGGCCCGACGCCCCTCGCCAGTCGCGCTCCTGTGCGCGACCGACGCTATCCCGGGCGTCGACATCCGACATCAATGACTGTTCTCGGACGGCCATGACTAGAACTCGAACCGCGCTCCGGCGGACACGGTGTCGGAATCATCCGCGAATTCCATCGCCGCCTGCAGTTTCACGCGGGGCGTCACGCCGTAACGGCCAGCCAGGCGCAGCGCGGTATCACCGTCGTCGTAGAGGTCCACGTAGCGCAGCCCGGGCGCCAGCTCGAAAGCAGTGTCTGGAACAAGCCAGCGCAGATCAGCCCGCAGGCCGATGCCGGTGTCGTCGTTGTCGCCAATCTCGACCGATTCAAAAGAAGCTCCAGCGACGATATCCAGCCCAGGCTGCAGGTTGTGATTCAGGGCCAGGCCTGCGGTCAGACGCTCCAACTCGTCCTGGTCAGAGATCTGACCGAACAGGTGCAAATCAGGGCTGATCGCGGCGGCACCGCCGATGCCGAAGCCATCGTAGTCGTCCCCGAAGTCGGGGTCGGTGTTCAGATAAAGCGCGTCAACATAGGTGTAGTTGTGCGCCAGCGCAGTTGCAGAGCATCCAAGAGCCGCAACGCCGGCCAGCTTGGCAAGACGCGAAATAGTCATTGTTGTGTCCTTGTCATTCGTCTCGGGTGAGAGGCCGCGGCCGGCAAGCCGGCCGCGGTATCCCGTCTTACTTCTGCATGGACTTTTCGAACATCCGGTTCATGCGCTCGGTGTTGGCCGCGCAGCACTTCTGCGAAGCGGCAGCCGCACCTTCAGCGCGCGCAGCACGTGCGTTGGCTTCCGAGGCCGTGCTCTGCGCGGCCACGGCCTTGCGGTCAGCGGCATCCGCGGTCTGCTGAGCCTGCTCAGCCATCGCACGGATCTCTTCCAGATCACCGGTGGTCACACAACCCGATGCACCGACGGCCAGCAGCGCTGCGCCCCCAAGCATTGCGAACTTCTTCATGGTTAGTCCCTTCACTTTGTTGCTCCTGAGTAGATGATTTACGCGATGGTCCGGCGGCGATAAACCGCCATGACCGCGCGCGCCGATTGGATCATCCGGCGCGCCATACGTTCTGCGTTAGATGTGGACGAGGCGGTCGCCCGACACGCGGACTTCGTCGCCGACGCTGAAGCCGGAGGCCGAAGCCAGATTCACGGTGCGATTCCCACCGGATTCCATGTCGATCGTCACTTCGTACACCGTGCTGGTGTTGCGACGTTTCTCGACCTCGTTTCCGGCGACCGCACCACCGACTGCACCGGCAGCGGTCGCGGCGTCGTTACCCGAACCGCTGCCAAATTGGTGCCCGACCACGCCGCCGATGATCGCGCCGGCAACGGCACCCGCACCGGAGGTATTGCCGTCCACCTTGACCGGGGTGATGGCCTGGATCGTCCCGCAGCTAGCGCAGGCCTCGGCCACTTCTGCCGATGAGTCATTCACATCGGCAGCGTCGGCGCTCGAACCGTCCACGTCACCACAGGCCTGTAGGGAAACCGCACAGGCCGTCATCAGACCGGCAGCCACCCAGCGTTCCCATCGCAAAGCCTTGTTCGACTGGTTCATTGTTCGTTCCCTTGTTTCAAGACAAATCGGGGCGGCTGCCGCAACGCAGGTCGCATTGCCCGCAGCCACTTGCCAAGCCTCTATTGCCAGCGCCGTGCCAATCAATATTTTCCCTTTATATACAATTAGTTATATTGACAACTATGGAGCCAATGCCCTGCAGAGTCGGCAAAAGCAGCCAAACCCGTCGCCTTTCGGCGACAAAGCAGCTCGTAAAGCAGCTTTAGTGCTTTATCGACAAGAACTTATGTTGTATCGGATCAACGACATTTCGCCGTTTGTCGGCCGCGTTGTGCCGTAACAAGACGTTTTGTCAGCGACGCCATACCTCAAGCGCCGACGGCGGGGCGCCGTGCATCCCTGTGGCATAATCCGCCGCCCTTTTTGCACGGAACCCGAGGGCCATGTCCCGCACCCTGTTCGTCACCAGCGCACTGCCCTACGCCAACGGGCCGATTCACCTCGGTCACATGGTCGAGCACGTCCAGAGCGACACCTGGGTGCGTTATCAGCGAATGGCCGGGAACACCGTCACCTATTGCTGTGCCGACGACGCCCACGGCTCCGGGATCATGCTCAAGGCAGAGGCCGAGGGCGTCACGCCGGAGCAGCTGATCGGTCGCTTCAAAGACGAACACCTGCGGGACTTTGTCGACTTCGGCGTCAAGTACGACAATTACCATTCGACGCATTCCGACGAGAACCGGGAGCTGTCCAGCCTGATCTACCGGCGGCTGCGCGACGCCGGGCTGATCGAGTCCCGTGCCGTGGAACAGGCCTTCGATACCAAACGCGGCATGTTCCTGCCCGACCGTTTCATCAAGGGCAGCTGTCCCACCTGCAAGACCCCCGACCAGTACGGCGACAACTGCGAGGCCTGTGGTGCGACCTATCGGCCAACCGACCTGATCAACCCGATTTCGGTCGTCTCGGGCGAGGCGCCGGTGCAGAAGTCCTCGGAGCACTTCTTCTTTCGGCTGCCGGCGATGGAGGCCTATCTCAAGGACTTCCTGCAATCCGGCGTGGTCCAAGATTCGGTGGCCCCGAAACTGGCGGAATGGTTCAAGGCCGGCCTCAAGGATTGGGACATCTCCCGCGACGCACCGTACTTCGGGTTCGAGATTCCGGATGCGCCCGGCAAGTATTTTTATGTGTGGGTCGATGCGCCGGTGGGCTACATGGCCAGCCTCAAGCATCTGGCAGCCCGCGATCCGAACCTGGACTTTGATGCGATCTGGGCCAAGGACTCACAGGCCGAGGTCTATCATTTCATCGGCAAGGACATCATCTACTTCCACGCCCTGTTCTGGCCGGCAATGCTGGAGGCGGCGGGCTTTCGCTCGCCCACCGGGGTGTTCGCCCACGGCATGATCACGCTCAACGGCGAGAAGATGTCCAAGTCCCGCGGCACGTTCATCACCGCCCGGACCTGGCTGGACCATCTGCCAGCCGAGCCGCTGCGTTATTTCTACGCCTCACGCATCACCGGCTCAATCGAAGACATGGACCTGGGCCTGCAGGATTTCGTGCAGATCGTGAACGCAGACCTGGTGGGCAAGTACGTCAACATCGCCAGCCGCACGGCCAACTTCATCAGCAAACGCTTCGGCGGCGTGCTGGGCACGTCCGTGGACACGGCTGTGCTGGAGCAGGTCAGCGGCGTCGCGGACGACATCGCCGATGCCTACGAAGCCCGCAACTTTGCCAAGGCCACACGCCTGACCATGGCCGCCGCCGATGTCGTCAACGGCTATATCGCCGAGCAACAGCCCTGGGTGATCGCCAAGGACGAAGCGCGCACGGACGACCTGCAGCGCGTGTGCACGACGGCGCTGACGGCGTTTCGCGATCTCAGCGCCTATCTGAAACCGGTGCTGCCGCAAATGGCCCTGCAGGTCGAGGCGTTTCTGAATATCGAACCTCTGCATTGGGGGTCGATCGGACAGTCGCTGGCCGGCCAACGCATCAACAAGTTCAAGCCCCTGATGACCCGCATCGAGGACAAGCAGATCGAGGCCATGCAGGCGGCCGCCAAGGCGATGGCGGATGCCGCCAAGACACCAGCACCCTCCAAGCCACAGGACGACGACATGATCAGCATCGACGATTTCATGAAGGTGGACCTGCGCGTCGCCCGTGTCGCGGAGGCAAACCCCGTTGAAGGTGCCGACAAGTTGCTTCAGCTAACGCTGGATGTCGGCGAGCTCGGCACGCGCAACGTGTTCGCGGGAATCAAGTCGGCCTATGCTCCGGAGGATCTGGTCGGCAAGCTGGTGGTTGTGGTTGCGAACCTGGCGCCCCGCAAGATGCGATTCGGCCTGTCGGAGGGCATGGTCATTGCCGCCGGGAATGGCGAGGGTATCTACGTGGTCAGTCCGGACAACGGAGCCACACCGGGCTCTCGCGTGAAATAGCCGCCTTCGGGTCTCGCGGGCCATGGGCTTGCGGGACACCTGCCGGCTTGCGGACACTCAAGGTCATGAACGAATACCTGCTGATTCTGGTTGGCACCGTCCTGGTCAATAATTTCGTGCTGGTCCAGTTTCTGGGCCTGTGCCCGTTCATGGGCGTATCGAACAAGTTGTCGGCGTCCATCGGCATGGCGGGAGCGACGACCTTTGTGCTGACGCTGTCCGCGATCAGCGCCTACCTGGTCGAGACCTATTTGCTGGCCCCGCTGGGCCTGACCTATCTGCGGACAATCAGCTTCATTCTGGTCATCGCGGCAGTCGTCCAGTTCACCGAGATGGTGGTGCGCAAGTCCAGCCCGTTGCTATACGAGGTGCTGGGAATTTATCTGCCGCTGATCACGACCAACTGCGCGGTGCTGGGCGTGGCCTTGCTAAACGTGCGGCAGGCCAACGGATTCATCGAATCCGCGCTGTACGGCTTTGGCGCGGCAGCGGGGTTTTCGATCGTGATGATCCTGTTCTCGTCGATGCGCGAACGGCTGGCCGTGGCCGATGTGCCCGAGTCATTCAAAGGTGCCCCGATCGGGCTGATCACCGCCGGCATCATGTCGCTGGCCTTCATGGGCTTCACGGGGCTGATCTAGGACCATGATCGCCGCCATCATCGCGCTGACCGCCCTGGCCACCGTCTTCGGACTGGTGCTCGGTTTTGCTGCCGTGCGTTTCAAGGTCGAAGGCGATCCGCTGGTCGATCAGATCGACAAGATCCTGCCGCAGACGCAATGCGGTCAGTGCAACTACCCGGGCTGCCGTCCCTACGCCGAGGCGATTGCCGGTGGCGACGCCGACATCAACCAGTGTCCACCCGGCGGCGAGGACGGCGTGATCAAGCTGGCCGAGCTGCTCGGTCGCGAGCCCAAACCACTGAACCCGGACAACGGCGTCGCAAAGCCGCTGCCCACCGTCGCGTTTATTCGCGAGGACGAATGCATCGGCTGCACGCTTTGCATCCAGGCCTGTCCGGTGGATGCGATCCTCGGTGCCCGGCAGCAAATGCATACGGTGATCGCCGAGGAATGCACCGGCTGCGACCTTTGTGTGCCGCCCTGCCCGGTTGATTGCATCGACATGCTGCCGGTGGCCGACGAGGTCTCGACCTGGCGCTGGCCCGCACCCGAGCAGGGACAGGCCGCATGAGCACCGCCATGCAGGCGCAATGGCAATTTCCCGGTGGCTTGCACCTGGACGCCCACAAGCTGGACGCCCCGATTCGTGATGCTCGTCTGCCAACACAGCTGATCGTGCCGGTGTCGCAACACATCGGTCAGCCCGCCAAGGTGATGGTCGAGATCGGCCAGCGCGTATTGGGCGGGCAGATGCTGGCCGCGGCCGAGGGCTATGTCTCCACGCCAGTCCACGCCGCCACGTCGGGCAGAGTGGTGGCGATCGAGGATCGCCCCGTGCCGCACCCGTCCGGACTTGCGGCAACCTGCGTCGTCATCGAGACCGATAGCCTGGATGAGCAGGTGCCCACAGACCCCGCGGACGGTTTCGCCCTGGACGCAACGGACTTGCGGAACCGCGTGCGCCAGGCCGGCGTTGTTGGTCTTGGCGGCGCGGCCTTTCCCAGCTTCATCAAGCTCAACCCCGGCAGCAATGTCGTCGAGACGCTGGTGCTCAACGGCGCCGAGTGCGAGCCCTACATCTCCTGCGATCAGGCGCTGATGGCAGCGCAACCGGACGCCATTCTTCAGGGTGCCCGGCTATTGCTCCATGCGCTGGGAGCACAGCACTGCCTGTTCGGGGTGGAAGACAACAAGCCCGAAGCCATTGCCGCGCTGCAGGCCGCTGCCGATGCGCTGGGTGACGAGCGCATCCGCATCGTCACCGTGCCCACCCGATACCCGCAGGGCGGCGAAAAGCAGTTAATTCAGACGCTGACGGGACGCGAAGTCCCCAGTCACGGTCTGCCGTTGGATATCGGCATCGTCTGCCACAACCCCGGCACGGCGCTGGCGGTTTGGAACGCGGTGATGCAGGGCCGCGCGCTCACGCAACGCGTGGTCACGATCACCGGCCCCGGCGTCGCCGAGCCCTGCAACCTGCGCGTGCACATCGGCACGCCCGTCAGCGAGCTGCTGGAACAGGCGGGCGGGCTGATCGACCCCGATGCCCGCCTGATCATGGGCGGACCGATGATGGGCTTTGCGTTGGCGAGCGCCCAGGTGCCGATCATCAAGGCGACCAACTGTATTCTGGCGCTGCGCCCGGAGGACCTCCGCCCCGACACGCCAGCGATGCCCTGCATCCGCTGCGGCGCCTGCGCTGATGTCTGCCCTGCGGGGCTGCTGCCGCAGCAGCTTTACTGGCATGCCAAAGCGCAGGAGTTCGACAAGACGCAGGACTACAAGCTGTTCGACTGCATCGAATGCGGCTGCTGCGCACAGGTATGCCCCAGTCATATTCCGCTGGTGCAGTACTACCGCCATGCCAAGACGGAAATCTGGGCCGATGAGCGCGCACGCCGCAAGGCCGATGTCGCCCGTCAGCGCCATGAGACCCGGCTGGCGCGACTGGAACGCGAGGAGGCCGAGAAAAAGGCCGCGCGGGAGGCGAAAAAGGCCGCGCTCCGCGCCCGTGCCGAACAGCAAGCGGCCCAGGAGGCTCAGCCCGGCGCTGCGGCACAGACCGACAAGCCTGCCGATGATCCCGTCGCCGCTGCCATCGCCCGCGCCAAGGCCAAAGCGCAGACCGGCAAGAGTGAACCCCGGCCGCCGGCCGACGACGAGTCCGCGTCTTGAACACGCCGTTGAGCTCTCCGCATCTGCCGGTGCGACCCACCGTGGCCGGGCTGATGCGCCGGGTGCTAATCGCCATGATCCCCGGCACGGCCGCCATGGTGATCTGTTTCGGCATCGGCGTGCTGGTCAATTTGCTGGTCGCTCTGCTCGCCGCGTTGGCCACCGAAGCGGTGTTGCTACGCCTGCGGCAACGCCCGCTGCAACCGTTTATCACCGACTGGACGGCCGTGCTCACCGCCGCGCTGTTCGCGCTCGCGCTGCCCCCGCTGGCGCCGTGGTGGCTGACCGCTCTGGGCGCTGCGATCGCCATTGCCCTGGGCAAGCAGCTGTATGGCGGCCTCGGCCAGAACCCGTTCAATCCGGCGATGGTCGGCTACGTCGTGGTGCTGATCTCCTTCCCCACGGAGCTGACCTACTGGACACAGCAGCCGGTCGGCATTGGCGCCAGCCTGCAGGCGCAGTTCGGCGCGGCCGGCCCGGCGTTGCTGGACGGTTTGACCGGCGCCACGCCACTGGATGCTCTGCGCAGCGGTCTGGCTCAGGAGCAACTCGTCGACGAAGCCATTGGCGGGCTGGCTGGACGCTGGGGATGGGCGTGGATCAACGGCGGGTTCCTGCTCGGCGGGCTGTACCTGGTCGTCAAACGAGACATCAGCTGGCGCATTCCGCTGGCCGTGTTGGCCGGCATCGGCATCACCGCGCTGCTGTTCTGGCTGATCGACAGCGATCGATTCGCCTCACCGTTGTTCCACTGGAGCAGTGGTGCGGCGATGCTGGGCGCCTTCTTCATCGCCACCGACCCGGTCTCCGGCGCCACGACGCCACGCGGCAAACTGATTTTCGGCGGCGGCATCGGCGTGCTGGTCTACGTGATTCGCACCTGGGGCGGCTACCCGGATGGCATGGCGTTCGCCGTGTTGCTGATGAACCTGACGGTGCCGCTGCTGGACGCCCACACCCAGCCTCGCGTGTACGGACGATGAGCGACAATGCTCCCAGCCTGCGTCGGCAAATGGCGATGAGTGCGGGCCTGCTGGCGCTGTTCGCGGTCGTCGGCGGCATGCTGGTGGCCGGCACCGAGGCCCTGACCCGCGACCGCATCCTGGAGCAACAGCGGGCCTCCCTGCGCAGCACCTTGAACGAAGTGCTGCCCGCGCACCGGTACAACAACGCCCTGCTGGACGACACCATGACCGTGCAGGAACCCGAGCTGCTCGGCACCGACGAGACGATGACCGTCTACCGTGCGCGACAGGGCGCGCAGTCGGTCGCGGTCCTGTTTCCCGTGGTCGCGCCGGACGGGTACAGCGGCGACGTCCGGCTGCTCGTCGGCATCCAGGCCAATGGCGAACTGGCCGGTGTGCGCGTGCTCAACCATCGTGAAACACCCGGCCTGGGCGATGCCATCGAAACGCGACGCAGCGACTGGATTAAACAGTTCGCCGGGCTGTCGCTGAACGCGCCGCCTGCCAGCGCGTGGAAGGTTCGCAAGGACGGTGGCGAGTTCGACCAGTTCGCCGGTGCGACCATCACGCCACGGGCCGTGATCAAGGCGGTCCGCAAGGCGCTGGTATTCTTCGAGCAGAACCAAGCCACTCTGTTTGCCGACACGCCCGCCACGCCATGAGCACGTCCACCGACATCGTCCGCAATGGTCTCTGGAGCAATAATCCCGGCCTGGTGCAGTTGCTGGGGCTCTGCCCCTTGCTGGCGGTGAGCAACTCGGTGGTCAATGCACTGGGCCTGGGCCTGGCGACGTTGCTGGTGCTGACCGCGTCCAACATCGCGATCTCGGCAATTCGTCATGTGGTGCGCGACGAAATCCGGATTCCCGTTTTCGTGCTGGTGATCGCCGCCTTCGTCACCACGGTTGAGCTGGCCATGAACGCCTGGCTGCACGAGCTGTACACGATTCTCGGCATCTTCATCCCGCTGATCGTTACCAACTGCGCCATCATCGGCCGTGCCGAGGCTTTTGCGTCACGCAATACGGTGGTGCACGCGGCGCTGGACGGTTTCATGATGGGAGCCGGCTTCATGCTGGCTCTGGTCGCTCTGGGCGCGATGCGTGAACTGCTGGGCGCCGGCACCTTACTGGCCGACGCCGACTTGTTGTTCGGGCCGGTGGCGACCCACTGGAACCTGACGATCATCCCCGACTTCCGCGGCTTTCTGCTGGCGATACTGCCGCCAGGCGCCTTCATCGGCCTGGCCCTGCTCATCGCTGCCAAGAATGGCTGGGAGCGCCGCCGCGCTCGACCGGCGACCCGCAGCCAGCCGGCTGTTGCCGCACCGGACGCCGCCTGAACCCTTTTAGCCGCCCAACCCCTTTTACAAGACTAGAGCCCCGTGAACGCTGCCAAGCGGATCGAGATTTTCCAACGCCTGAAGGCGCAATGCCCCGCACCCAAGACCGAGCTGAACTACAGCTCGCCCTTCGAATTACTGGTGGCGGTCGTGCTCTCGGCGCAGGCCACTGATGTCGGCGTGAACAAGGCCACGGCGAGGCTGTTCCCGGTCGCCAACACGCCCGAGGCCATCGCCGAGTTGGGCGTCGAAGGACTGAGCGAGCACATCAAGACCATCGGGCTCTACAACTCCAAGGCGCGTCACGTGATCGCGCTATGCCGCCAATTGCTTGAACGGCACGACGGAGAGGTACCGGACAACCGAGCCGCACTGGAAGCGCTGCCCGGTGTTGGCAGAAAAACCGCCAATGTGGTGCTGAACACGGCATTCGGTCAGCCCACGATTGCGGTGGACACGCACATCTTTCGAGTGTCCAACCGCACGCGTATCGCACCGGGAAAATCGGTCCGCGAAGTCGAGGACCGGCTGATGCGTCTGGTGCCCAAGGAGTACCGGCTGGACGCGCATCACTGGCTGATCCTGCATGGACGCTATACCTGCAAGGCCCGTAAACCGCTTTGCCCCACCTGCATCGTTCGCGATCTCTGCGAGTTTCCGGGCAAGGAGGCCGTTGCATGACCGCCATCGCCGTCGTCCGCGTCAGTATTGATCAGGTGTTACCGGTTCGGCACCGGTTGCTACGCTCGCACCAGCCCGTGGCCAAGGCACAGTTTCCCGGCGATCACGACCCGCGCGTCGGCCACTTCGCAGCCATGCGCGATGGCGGCATTGTCGGCGTGGTGTCTATATTCCCGGAGGCCGATACACGCTGCAGCCAATGTGATCCCGCACAGCAATGGCGGATTCGCGGCATGGCAACGGCGCCCGAAGTCAGGGGTCTCGGGGCGGGTGCCACGCTATTGCTCGCCGCAATCGACCACGCCGTGGATGGCGGCGCACGCGCGATCTGGTGCAATGCACAGCAGCCGGCGATTGGCTTCTACGCCCGCTTCGGTTTCATGGGGACCGGACCGATTTTCGAGATCTCAGAGATCGGTGCGCACCAGTACATGGAACGCGCCTGCTAAGGCGTGGTCCGATTCCATTGAACGCTGCCTATTGCAACTGCCAGTTTGAGATGCGGCACCGCACAAGGCAGACTGAATAGCAGATTCAACGGCACGCAGGACGCGGCCTGTCATCGGTCCGGCGGAGGGTCGCCGCCGCGCTCACGGTCGCGTTCGGCGCGTAGAGTCCACCCATTCGCACCCTCAAGGAATGAATGCTTCTAGCGACTGATCTCGACGGGACGTTCCTCGGCGGACGGCAGTCCGACCGTATGCGTTTGTATCGTTTTCTGCCTCGGCAACCCGAGGTGACGCTGGTGTTTGTCACCGGCCGCGGTTTCGAGCATGTGCTCCCGCTGATCTACGATCCGACGATCCCGACCCCCAAGTACGTCATCTGCGATGTCGGCACGACCATCGTCCATGGCGACACGCTGGAGCCGGTGCAGCCGATCCAGTCCGAGATCAACCAATGCTGGCCGGGCGAGCCAGCCATTATCGAGGCCATCGAAGGCATCCGCGGGCTGGAACGCCAGGAAGTACCGCAGCAGCGCCGCTGTTCCTTTTTCGTTCCGCCGAACTTCGACCCGGAACCGGTGCGCGAGCGCGTCGCGCCGCTAGGCTGCGAGGTCCTGCACTCGGCCGACCGGTATCTGGACATCCTGCCCAAAGGCGTCAACAAGGGCACGACCCTGAAAAAACTCGTCGCCCAGCTGGAGATGGACCCGGACCGGGTGCTGGTGGCTGGCGATACACTCAGCGATCTGCCGATGTTCGAAACCGGGTTCAAGGGCGTGGTCGTTGGCGCGGCTGAAGAGCGCTTGGTGGAGGCGACGCAGCGCATGTCGCAGGTCTTCCATTCCGATCATGCTGGCGCCGGCGGCATTCTCGATGCCTTCAGCTATTTCCAATTTCTGGGCCCCAAGGCCATCGAAGAACTGACGCGCTCCCAACAGGAACGCGGCTCGTCGCAGCTGATCATGGTGTATCACCGGCTGCCCTACGAGGAACATGAGGTGGACGGCCAGATCGTCCACCGCCGGCCGAAGAGTCCGAACGGCATCATGCCCAGCCTGCTGTCGCTGTTCGAAGGCGGCCGGACCGGCATGTGGATCGCCTGGTCGCAACAGGAATCCCGGGCGCCGAAAGGCTTTCAGGATCATACGGTGGTCGATGACGAGGCCTACCCCAACCTGATCGTCTCGCGTGTTCCGCTCATCGAAGAGGACGTGCAGCGCTTCTACAAGACCTTCTCCAAAGAAGCCTTGTGGCCGACAATTCATACCTTCATCGAGCGTGCCCGCTTCAACCACGACGACTGGCATCACTACGTCGAGATCAACCGGATCTTCGCCGAGCGCACCGCTGCCGAGGCCGACGAAGGCGCCGTCATCTGGATTCACGATTACAACTTGTGGATGGTGCCTGCACATCTGCGGCGCCTGCGCCCCGATCTGCGAATCGCCTTCTTCCACCACACCTACGTCCCGTCGCCGGAGATCTTCAACGTGATCCCGTGGCGGCGGCAGATCGTCGGCAGCCTGCTGCAATGCGACTACGTCGGGTTCCACATTCCACGGCATCTGGAGAACTTCGTCGACGTGGTGCGCTCGAACTTCCCGGTGGAAGTACTGGAGCGGCAGAACTGCGCGCCTCGCTTCCTGACCTACGACTGCGCGCTGGGTCTGGATGAGATGACCACCGGCATCCGCGTGTCGGACGACCATGTCGTACACATGGGCGCTCACCCCATCGGCGTGAGCGCCAACCGCATCCGCGGACTGATCGAAAGTGATCGCGTGCAACAGCGCATGGCTGGGCTGCGCGAAGAACTTCAAGGCAAGCGTGTCGTACTGTCGGTCGAACGACTGGACTACACCAAGGGCCCGCTGGCGAAGCTGGAAGCCTTCGAGCGACTGCTGGAAGACAATCCCGAGCTGCACGGCAAGGTGACCTTCGTGGACATCGTCACGCCCGCGGCACGCGGGATGAAGATTTACGAGGAAATCCAGCAACAGGTCGAAAACGCCGTCGGCCGGATCAACGGCCGTTTCGCCAAGTTGGACTGGACGCCGGTGCGTTTTTTCCTGCGCTCTCTGCCATTCGAGGACGTGCTCGCCTACTACGCGGTCGCGGATGTCGGCTGGATCACACCGCTGCGCGATGGCCTGAACCTGGTCGCCAAGGAATATGCTGCCGTCCAGGGGCTGACCCAGGGCAAAGGTGTGCTCGTGCTGTCAGAATTCGCCGGCGCCGCCGTCGAACTGCAAGGCGCATTGCGCACCAATCCCTACGACGAAGTCGATATGGTGAATCAGCTCTACCGGGCGCTCACGCTCGGCGATGCCGAACGCCGCGACCGCATTGCCCAGATGGCCGAGGTGGTCATGCATCACGACCTGGAAACCTGGGGCAAGGATTTCATCCAGGCGGTCAAACAGGCAGCGCAGCGACGGCAACGGGCGAAGAACGATCCCGGCACCAAGATGGCACGGGTTCTAGCCGCACATGCCGTGGTCGGATCGGACAAGGAGCGTCACACGCCGGCTTGATCGCCGCCGGAGGGCGCAAGGCTGACTGCCCCGATGGACAAGGATTTGTGCGACCGCACATTTCCAATCGGCTTGCCCAGACCCCTCGGTTGCGATAAAGGCGGGCCAACGTTAACCTCTCAACCCGTTTTTTTGGGTGGCGACACGAAAACCTTGGCCGTGTGTTCGCCCGCTCGTTACAACACTCGCGACGCAACCTGCAGCGACTCTGCTGCAGAGGGTGGCGCTGAGGATCCGGGCCTTTGACGATCGCATCGACATCGCTGCCCACCGAACTCAACCCGCCGCCGGCGGGTCTTTTTGTTGGCTTTTCTTACGGACACGACACATGGATTTTCAGAGCACGCTGAAAGATAAATTCGGGCTCGACACCGTCGACTATCACTACAGGCTTCCCAAGGAAACCTTGTTCGGCGAGGCGCTCGCCCATGATCGCGGGCGCATTCGCGCTGATGGCCCCGACAACGAGCCCAAGGCCTACGCCACCAAACTCGGTGTCGAGGGCCCGCTGGTCTATTACACCGATCCGAGCTGCACCGGTCGCCCGGTCCAGGACACTTTCGCCGTCGCTTGGCCCGAAGTGGAAGACAGTGTCTGGTGGAAAAAGGATTTCAAGAAATTCGACCCGGCGCATTTCGCTCCCCTGCTGGATCGCGTGGTCGCGCATCTCAACGCCAAGAATGCCCGCCTCTACGTCGAAGACGTCTACTGCGGCTGGGACCCGGCTTACGCCGTGCCTTACCGTTTTGTGGGCGAGTACGCCACGCACGCGATGTTTGCCAAGAACATGTTTGCGAGTGATGTCGAAGGCGTCGAAGACGAAGAGACCAAGCGCTGGACGCTGATCAACGTACCGTCCTTCCATTGCGACCCCGAGCGCGATGGCACGGCGTCAAAGCGCGCCGTGATCATGGACTTCAAGAATCAGGTCGGCCTGGTGCTGGGTCGCGCCGACTACTGCGGCGTCAACAAGAAGACCATGTTCACGGTGATGAACTACATCATGCCGGGCATGGGCGAGCTGTCGATGCACAGCTCGGCCAATGTCGGCAAGCGGGGCGACGGCGCCGTGCTGTTCGGCCTTTCCGGCACCGGCAAGACAACCTTGTCTGCCGACCCGGATCGCGAACTGATCGGCGACGACGAGCATGCCTGGACGGCGACCGGCGTCTCCAATTTCGAAGGTGGCTGCTACGCCAAGCTGATCGACCTGGACAAGGATGCCGAGCCGATCATCGCGGCCGCGCTGTCGATGCCAGGCACCATCATCGAGAACGTACCTCCGCTGCCTGGCAAGCCGATGGAGGCGACCGACCCGCAAGAACTGGATCTGACGGACGGATCCATCACCGAAAACACGCGGTTCTCCTACCCGCTGGAATGCAATCCGAACCTGGCCGACGGCGCTCGCGGCCCGCATCCGGAAACCATCATCTTCCTGACCGCGGATGCCTTCGGCGTG
>NZ_CAXRDQ010000080.1:0-3392 GCF_964229365.1 Abyssibacter sp.
CCCAAAACCGGCTCCGTCTTGGTGGTGGGAATAGATCAGTGTGTCCCTAGCAGCGGATCTTGTCACCGGTGCGCAACATCCACAGCGCCACGCAAGCCAAGATCAAGAAGAACAAGGTCACCACGCCCAGCGAGTGGGCAATCGGCGCGTCGGCCACACCGAAGAAGCCATAGCGAAACCCGTCGATCATGTAGAAGAACGGATTGAACCGCGAGGCCTGCTCCCAGAACTCGGGCAGTGAGTGAATCGAGTAAAACACGCCGGACAAGAACGAGAACGGCATGATGAAAAAGTTCTGGAATGCGGCGAGGTGGTCGAACTTCTGCGCCACGATGCCTGCGATCAGTCCGAACACGGCCAGGCAGCCGGCCGATAGCACCAGCATCGCAATCGCAGCAAGCGGGGCTTGCAATGGCAGCGGGATGAACAGCCAACCGACCGCATAAAGCACGACCGCCACGCAGGACGCGCGCACAATGGCCGCGCCGACAAAGGCCACAAAGATCTCCACGGCGGACAACGGCGCAAACAGCAGAAACACCAGGTTGCCCATGATCTTCGACTGGGTCAGCGACGACGAGGTGTTCGCAAATGCGTTCTGGATGATGCTCATCATCACCAGGCCGGGAATCAGAAACGCGGTGTAGCCGACGCCCGGATAGACGTTGACGCGATCTTCCAGCACATGCTGGAACACCAGCAGGTAGAGCACGGCGGTGACCACGGGCGCGAGCACGGTCTGGCCGATCACGCTCAAGAACCGGCGGACTTCCTTCTGGAACAGCGTCCACGTGCCGCGCGGGTTGAAGCGCCGGGCCATGGCAGCGGAATCAACGGGGCTATGCATCGTGATCTCCCGTCAGTTCGACAAAGATGTCTTCCAAGCTCGGCTCCCGTGTGTGCACGTCGGTGACCCGAAAGCCGGCGTCTCGCAGGCCGTCGAGCACGTCAGCCACCGAATCCTGGCCACGGGTCAGGCGCAGTTCAAGCTCATCGTTATCGCGAGCACAGACCAGCCGCTCGATCGCGTCTGGCACGGCTCCGGGCCCGTCAATGGACAACCGCAGAAACCGGAATGGGTGCCGCGAAAGAAAATCATCGGTGCGTTCCAGCGCGCGCAACTCACCGTGGTCCATGATGGCGATGCGCTCGCACAAGGCCTCGGCCTCCTCCAGATAATGGGTCGTCAACACGATGGTGTGGCCGGCGGCATGGAGTTCACGCGTGAACTCCCACAGCGTGCGCCGCAGCTCCACATCCACTCCAGCCGTCGGCTCGTCGAGGATGACCACCGGCGGACGGTGAACGAGTGCCTGCGCGATCAGCACGCGCCGCTTCATCCCGCCGGACAGCTGGCGAATGCTGGCGTCGCACTTGCTGGTCAGGTCCAGTCGCTCCAGCAGCTCGTCGATCCAGGGCCACGCATCGCGCCCGCAGCCAAAGTAGCCGGCCTGGATGCGCAGGATGTCGCGGACGGAGAAGAACGGATCGTAGACAATCTCCTGCGGCACGACGCCCAGCGATTGTCTTGCCGGGCGAAACGCGCCCACGACATCATGCCCCATCACCGACACTTGGCCTTGGCTGGCGCGGACCAGTCCGGCGGTGATGTTGATGAGGGTCGATTTGCCGGCGCCATTGGGGCCTAGCAAGCCGAAGTATTCGCCCTGCTCGATCCCGAAACTCACGCCCTTGAGCGCATGCAGGTCACCGAAGCGCTTGTGTACGCCCTCGACACGAATCGCTTGGGTCATTCCACTCGGTTACCTTGAGAAAAGGCCGCGCATTATACGGGCCCACCTGCATCTGTCTTGTTCGAACGGGCTACCCGCCACCATGTCCACGCGCATCGTCTGGCTACGTCGTGATTTTCGCCTCCATGACAACCCTGCGCTGCTGCACGCGGCCTCACGCAGCGAGCGGCTGCTGGTGCTGTACATTCATGCCCCAGACGAGGAGGCGCCGTGGGCGCCCGGCGCCGCCAGCCAATGGTGGCTGCATCAAAGCCTGACACGGCTGACCGAGCAACTGGAACAGGCCGGCTCCAGGCTGATCATTCGCCACGGCCCCAGCCTGCAAGCGCTACAGGCCTGCCTTGACGAAACCGACGCAAAAAGCGTGTGCTGGAACCGGCTGTACGAGCCGGCGATCCGCGAACGCGACAGGCACATCAAGCAGGTCCTGCGCGAGGCCGGCATCGAAGTCCGGAGCTTCAATGCCGCGCTGCTCACCGAACCCTGGACAGTGCAGACCAAGAGCGGCGGACCCTATCGCGTTTTTACGCCCTTCTGGCGCGCAATTCGGCCGACGCTGGACGCGTTGGAGCCCTGTCCAACCCCAACGCTGCCCGCCGCGCCGAGGCTACGGAGCGATTCGCTCGCCAGCCTGCAGCTGTTGCCACGAAGCGGCTGGGCGGATGGCTTCACCCAACACTGGACGCCTGGCGCCACGGGCGCCCGTAGGCGGTTGAGCAACTTTCTCGCCGACCAGCTGGAACGCTATGACACCGGGCGCGACATTCCGTCGGAAGACCTGACGTCCAGCCTGTCACCACACCTGCACTTTGGCGAGATCGGACCGCGAGAGATCCTGCAGGCGACGCGCCAGGCCCGCGGCGACGAGGGCGGCAGCCGCCGCGCCAGCAACGCCGAAAAATTCCTGTCGGAAGTCGGCTGGCGGGAATTCGCCCATCACCTGCTCTTCCATTACCCCGAAACGACGGAGCGGGCTCTCAACCCACGATTCCGCTCATTCACCTGGGACGGAGACCCGGCTCAGCGCAGGGCCTGGCAACGCGGTCAGACCGGCATTCCCATTGTCGACGCCGGCATGCGCCAACTCTGGCAGACCGGATGGATGCACAACCGCGTACGGATGATCGTGGGCAGCCTGCTGACCAAGAACCTTCGCCACCACTGGATGGACGGTGCGCGCTGGTTCTGGGACACGCTGGTGGATGCCGACCTGGCCAACAACACGTTGGGCTGGCAGTGGATCGCCGGCTGCGGCGCCGACGCCGCACCGTATTTCCGCATCTTCAATCCGGTGTCGCAGGGTGAGAAGTTCGACGCGGGTGGCCACTATGTGCGCCGCTTCGTGCCGGAACTGGCAAAACTGCCGGACCGGCACATTCATGCGCCCTGGGCCGCGCCGATGGAGATCCTGCATGACGCGGGATTGCGACTGGGCCGCGACTACCCCGAACCCATAGTCGACTTGAAAGCCAGCCGACAGGCAGCACTCGACGCCTATGCCACCATCAAGGGCTGACCACGGCACAAGTTGAACTCGCCGCCGCGCGTGACGACGCGGGTTCGTTATCATTCGCCGCCCACCTGAATGCCCAGGTCTTCGTTTGGACCCCACATTGCTGCTCAGCGTCCTCGCCATCG
>NZ_CAXRDQ010000081.1:0-73083 GCF_964229365.1 Abyssibacter sp.
GAGCTGCCTACGCGGCAGTGAACTCGACTTGCCGCACGGCCGCAATGAGCGGGTTTTTCTGAGCTGCCTACGCGGCAGTGAACACCGGTTTGTCCGGTGCGGCCTCTGTCGCGATTTTCTGAGCTGCCTACGCGGCAGTGAACAGCTTCCGTAACCCCTCTTCGAACGCGGTTCGTTTCTGAGCTGCCTACGCGGCAGTGAACGCAGCCGATCAAGGCGCTTGGAATGCTTATGATTTCTGAGCTGCCTACGCGGCAGTGAACACGGCAACGACAGCAATCGCGGCGGTCATCAATTTCTGAGCTGCCTACGCGGCAGTGAACGTGATTAAACCGGCTACGACCGTGTTTGCGATTTTCTGAGCTGCCTACGCGGCAGTGAACTACGACGCCGTATCGGTGTGCGGCTGCGATCTTTTCTGAGCTGCCTACGCGGCAGTGAACTGGTAGCGTGCGGCGGACTTCGAGTCGATGACTTTCTGAGCTGCCTACGCGGCAGTGAACAATGAGCGGGTTGGTGCAGCAGGCTTGAAACATTTCTGAGCTGCCTACGCGGCAGTGAACCAGGCAAGGAATCGTGTAGCCCATTGATTAACAGGCACAAATACCTACCGCGGCGCTCAGACCAAAATCTGAGCGCCGCGCATAACTATTTGATTTTAACCGCTACCGTACGCGGCAAAAGAAAAGGGTCAGTCGAAATACGGGACAGTGGCCGTTTTGCTGATTCCATAGCTATTGAACGCGCCGCCAACGGGCTGCGCGACTGACTTCTGTTCAATAAACAGCCGATACATCTGACCGGTGCTGGCGCTTCTCAGTGAAAGAAACGGAAGCGTGAGCCGCTCCGCGGCGCTAGCCGGAATGCGCTGAGCGGCCTGTTCCTGCGAGCATCCACTCCGAGCCATCAGCCTGCGGCGTAGGCGTCGTAGGTCACTCCCTCCTAGAGGCTGTACACGGCGAACCTGGACGTGCCGAACGTTCTCCGGGACAGGCCGGATTTCGGACCGGCTTGCATGATCCCGAATGCTCTTGAACCAGCCCGCATCTATGCAGGGCCGCAGCGCAGACTCGGATCCGTGCAGGCGTAGGCGTTCACCCACACCGGTGGGCTGGGCACCCAACGCCGGAAAGCTCACGCCAATATCCGTGCTGCCCAATTCAACCAACGTCCGATGCAACGTGGCGAACAATGCATTCATTAAGTGGTTAGCCGAGAACTCTGTATCGGGCAGCAATCGAAACTCCGCATAGTGATCCATCACGGTCAGCCCGCGTCACCGAACACGCCGCCCCGAACGAGAACGGCGATAACAAAGTGCTGGTTGCTCGGCTCCGGCGGTTGGTCCTTGAGCAGCCACCGATCAAGCAGAGAGTAAAAATCCTGCTTTTGCTTTGGCTGGCGGTAGGCTTTGCCCTGTGTTGTGACGGACCCGTAAGGTTCAATCGCGATCGCCCCGAGTTTTTCGGCGTCCGGATACCAAGTATCAATGGTGCGAATCGCATTGCCGATCTTTTGCGAATGGATGGCCGCAATCGCCGTGCTTCCGTCACCCACCGCGTATAACGTTTTGCTCTTGTCACCGCGGCCGCGGTCAAGAATCAATTCCTGGGATGGAAACACTTCCTGGCCGGCACCCATGCGAACGTAGGCCGTGACTTGCAAGAGCACATGAGCCTCGCCCGCAAGGCCGGCTTCGATCAGCGTCGCCAGTTCCGAAACCTGAGCGGCTTCCGCCTCGGGCGCTCGCAGCTGGCGCAGCTCGTGCTCCAACGCGTCGAACTCCCATTGCTTGTTGGCAGAACCTCTCATGAGATGGGCGACATGGACCTCGATCTGCTCGGCACCGACGCGGTTGCGCCACAGGAAGCGACCGTTCGCTAGATTGGCCGCGTAGCGCCCAGCCAGTTCAGCGAATCCATGCTCCTGGACGTATCCCGTCACGGCCGCAATCAGCTTGTCGCGATAGTCCGCGTCATTGCAGGCGGACGGCTCACCTGCACCAGCAAGAACCCGTAAGGTGAACTGCACTTTCACTGTGTCGCAATCCGACGGCAATGCGGCCACGTCTACCGTCTGCAGGTTAGGGTTTTCGATTGCAGCGTCCAGTTTGGCCGGATCCTGGTCCTTCGTTTTGAGGCGGTTGGAAATCGTGCCGCGTACAGACTTTTCGCGAATCTTGATCGGCTGCCAGTTGTCGGACTGTTTACGTTCCGCCCAGTCGCCGGCGAACAATAATGCGTCGGAAGGGTCGAGCTTGCGTTCAAATGCCAAAACGGACGCTGTTCTTAATGTTTGTGTTGTCATCGTGTACTCCTCGACTCAATGTGATTGATCGAACTGTGCCTGGATGAAGTCAAATTCAGGCGCAGGCTGGAAATCGTTGCGGCAGCGATACAAGCCGTCATCTGGCCGGCTGTCGGCATACCAAAGCATCTGCTGGGGATCATGCAGACGGTGAGGGCTGATCCATTGCCCTACCGAAAAGAGGCTTTCGACGAAGCGAAACGGCGTTGTTGCATCGCGCGCGTTCGCCACAGCTCCGGGTGGATATATGTCACCGAGCGCGCCATAGCCAACCGGAATCGGAACGACCCAGCCCAAGCCTGCGCGGTCGTGCTTCCACGCGTCACGGCGCGCCTGGACGGTGTCCTTCTCCGGTGTCTCGTAGCGCCAGTTGATGCGGCAAAGGGATAGCCATGCGTCCAACCTGGTGGCTGCGGCATCGTGCGTACGCAACTCGGCCAACCGCGTGTCAATCAACTCATCTCGCGACACCAGCGTAAAACCCGGCAGCCAGCGCATGCGCAGCTTGCGGAACAACTCCCAGCCATCGTCCCCGTGCATTGGGACGGAACAGGGTCGATAGCGATGCCAGTTTGGGTTCGCCGCCGGCAAGATGCTTCCACCGGCCACACGCATTTGGCTGACCCACTCGGACACGGCGGCAACGTCGGCTTGCTGTACCTCTGGGTCGCGCAACCATCGTTCGCTCTCGATGGCTAAGATCAGAGTCAGTTCCAGATGAACGCGACCCTCCTCGACAATTGCGGCGGTCTTCCCGTCCTTGCCCACGGGATTGCGCGTTAGGTGAAACGATTTGACGAACCGGTCGTCATTCACCTGTTCCTGATGTGCGTGGCACACCACACCGACCGCACGAAACCCCAGGTCCAAACCGGCAGCGCGAGACCGGCGCTCTAGTGCCCACATTAGGCCCAGAAACGCCGTCATGGACGGAAATCCATGCGTCAACGGGCTGGACACGGCGTTGGCGTTCTGCACGCGCAGATGCGGGAGTACCACCAGGTAATCAAATGACGGGCAAGTGCTCATGCCGGTGCTCCTGCTCTGGCCTGCATGGGCACCGGCCACTGCGCCTCGATGACCGCTTGCTTCGCCCAGTGGCGGTATTCCGCATCGCCAACCGCAGGCAACCCGGCGTCGCGCAGACGCGCATTGATCCAGTTGGCGAAACGACCGGCCACCTCGTCTCGCCAATCACCGCGGTGGTAATCGTCAATGAAGGCCTGATCAGCTTCCGCATTGTCCTCCCGGACTGGAAGTTCCACCCTGTCCGCATCCAGCCAAAGCTGCTCACAGCGCGGCAGCCGGCAAGCCGGATCACGCGTCCAACCAGGTTCCAACCCTGCACGAACAGAGGCCGCGAACACCGGCAGTTCCTGCCCCAACGCCTGCTCAATGGTTTCCCGTCTTTCGCGCGTGGCTTCGTTTCGCGGCGGATCAGAGCGGAGAAAATCTGCGAGAACCCGAATCAAGTGGCGCACGCTACCGAGTTGAGCAATGCGATCCAATGCAGAATCGGTGTTCAGGAGCTTCGGGCTTGATTCCTTTTGCCAGTGTGGCGGAGCGGACGCCAGCAGGTAGTTCACACCGCCTCGCTCGCTATTGAGTTGGGAGACGTTTTGCGGCTTCGTTCCCCCCAATTTGCGCGCGACTAGATCGCGATATTCGCGATACAGCCCCTCGTAGGGCGTTCTGTCACGACGGGCCTTTCGAGCGACCTTGTTCTGCTCTCCAAAGCGCGCATCACTGACATTCGCGTGTACCGCATGCGCAAGGCTGCTGGAGAACAACGGCTGCAATAACTCGTAATGGGCGTCGTCGGCGGGGTCGTTTCCGACACACCAGTAAACCTGCTTGGCCAGCACGTGAGAAATCGGTTGGACGTCTTGCCTGACCAATCCGGTGAACGCGCGCATCCACTCAGCCGCAGTCTCGGAATCCGAACTCAGCGCACGCTGCAAATCTGCGTCCTTATCGAGCATCCAGTCCCACAGTCGACGACCATCGACCTCAACCTTCAAGAACTTGAATACGTCCAGGGCAGCGGCGTTACCCACAATGTCTTCGGCGAAATCGGCACCGAGCGTGTGCGAGCCGACCTCCGCATGTGATGGTAACGACTGAGGTGGTGCGTGCAGGCTGCTGCCACGCGCATCCGGGTGCGTCGCCTTGAGCACATGTGTCACCGCCTGAATCTGAGCAACGCGGCGGGCAGCATCCGCCAGCCACGTGGCGTACTCGTACCTGGATGCCTTCGCGGCGTCGTTGTCGCCTTTCAGCTTCGCTTCGCGACGCTCGTTAATGAATCGGGCTATGACATCCGTAAAGGCCTGTACTCGATCAGGATGGTCTTGCATTCCCGCCTCCTAACTTCAGCCAAATTCGATCTGGAATGACATCAGTTTGTGAATTGGCACATCGCGTCCAAAGACAAACGCCTCAGTCGAAATCATGCTGTGTACATTTCAACGCTAAAACGCAATCAAGCCGAGTGCTTCGTGATACGCCCACCCGTGGTCACTTTTCGGAGCGCTGATGGTCGCCAACGTCTCGGCGCATCGTCGCAGCGGTAGATTCAGGTAGTCCGACTGCTCGATCAGCAGACCGAGCAGGTCATGCTCTCCCCAGGCGCTGATGCACGCGCCGAGCGGCACGTCCATGTCATGCCGTAGGCTTTGGTCGACCTCCACATACAGTGTCTGGCCCCGGCGGCCGCGTTCTTCTTCCACCCGGTGGAGCAACAACCGCTCTTCCTCATCATCTGGCAGAAACGCCAACATCACACTGGGTTGGGAGTCGTCACGAAACGGTTGACGCTGTTGAAGCATTCCGGTCAATGCGGCCTGCGAATATCGCCAGGCGGTCGCGGCGTTGGGTTCTCGGCGCAAGGTTCGTCCGCCCACCTCATCCACTGCAGGCAGCATGCGATCCTGCATCCGAGCGTGTTCGAGATCGACTAGCCGGTACTGGGGTTTCAGATCGGCCAGCGGTCTGGAAACCATGCGCGGCAGGGCGCTAACGGTGGTGTATTCCTCCGGCGCCATCAGTTTGCTCAGGTGATGCGCCAGCAAACGAAATGGATGCCCGACCGGTGCGCGCCACTGCTCGAAACCGGGCCGGAGAAAGACCGGCCCCGGCTGGCCGTCGGGGCCCCGCTCGCCTTTGAAATGGCGCAAGTTCGTATCGAGAATCAATAGGTTGGGTCTGTCGCCCAGCTTTCGCCGATGGCGTTGAACACGACCCGCCAACTGAATCAGCGCGCGCAGGGACGAAGGCTCGGCAACGGCCCAGTCGGCGTCCCAATCTCGCCCAACCTCACAGACGGGTGACGCGAGTACGACGAACAGGTGGTGCGGCTCCGGATGCGCGTCGATGGCATGACGAATGTCGGGCACGGCATAGACGGCTTCCGGCCGGCGCCGATTGAACGCCTGGTCGAGTTGATGCTCGATCGCCGAACGTTGCACCTGAGGAAATCGTGCGTGGTAAACGCACAGGTGAATACGGACGTCATCCGTCCCACCCAACTGGAACAATGCGCGAGCGACACCAACCAGGGGCTCGATATTGGCCATGCGCACGATGCCGAAGCTCACATGCTTTCCGCTGTGCGGGCATACCTCGGCATGATCCTGATGCAGCCGAACGCAGGCATCGCGAAGCGGTTCGGCAAACTCGGCGTACTGCTGTTGATCGGGCACCTTCATGCCGATAGTTAATGGCAGCAGTTCTCCACGCCGCAGAGGCTCGGCGATGGACAGTTCCTTCGTCCGCCGCTGGACAAACGTGGTGTGCTGTTCAATGAACATCGTGGCATCAGGGCAGTGCGCCCGCTGCACGCTGAATTCGTCGACCCACAGGCAGGGGACTTGGACGGCCCGTTCCGCCTGTTCGCTACCCAAACCACGATTGCGCGCGTAGTGCAGGCGGCCGGCGTGATAGGCCATGAACATCCCTTCGACCAGCGCAGGCGGCAGTGTTGCGGACGACAAGACAACCCGCGTCCCCAACAGGCCGGCCCAATGCACCAGCCGCGTCAGCGCCGGAAGGTCGTCGAGATCATAGTCATCCAATTCATCCAACACCAGGTCGCTGCTCATCAGCCGCAGCATCGGTGCGATCTGGCGACCGGCCCGCAGCGACTCGGTGGCGGGCGCAATGTGGTCCACGGTGCAGACCACCACCGGTGCCGAGATCAGCTTGCGGATGTTGGCGTCCTGCATCGCACGTGAAAGCAACGGGTGATCAGCAGTATTGCCTTCGAACAGGACGTGGCTGTCCTCATCGATCAGTGCTTGCACGGATGCGGAGCCGTGACTCTCTGCCCGCTGCTCGTAGTACTCGAACAACGAACGGCTCCCCGAACCACCGACCAGAATCGCCAGTTCGTCCTCGCCAAGTCGCAAGTCCTCGCGGTAGCTGCGCCCAGTTTGCAAGGTCAGGGTGCGCAACCCCAGCGCATAGGTCGCTCGAAAACCTTGCTGGGGATCGGCCAGCGCGTTGAGCATCCGAAGGTTGGCGAGGGTCTTGCCGCAACCGGTGGACGCCATGTTGACGATGAACGCACCCTGTTCCACTGAGGCTTGCCGCAACGAGACTGCAGCATCGGTGGCCTTGTCCTGCCAGGCGAACTTGCCCGAACCACTGCGCTTGCGCAGGCCGCGGTGTCGCGCCAGACGCGGTAGGTCCCGCTCGAAGCCCGGCAACGCGTAGGCGATCTGGCCGGCGTCCCGCGCCACGCCGAGCAGATGCTCGTCCAACGCCTGCTTGAGATTTCCTTCGGGTCCGGTATTGGCGAACAACGATGAATCGCCGTCGCCCTCAACACGCTGTGACGCGTCTGCAGGATGGGCAGAATAGTGGTGATCCGCCAGCATCAGGCTGAGGCGGGCGAGATGCATCACGTAGGGGTTCTTAAGCCACGGTGCCGATCGACGCTCCCGCAACGTCAGCAATTGTCGTGCGAGCCTTGCGGCCTGAGCACGCCATTTCGGCCGGACAACCGGCAGTTGATCCGCCATGGTCCAGTAACTCTCCACGTGCTTACGATCGGCGGACTGATAACGCTCATTCCACGTGTGATCCACCAGCGACAGTGGCTGCTCCAACCAAAGCACATTGAAGTCCGCGCGCTGCTCCTGCGGGATGGTCGGAAGCCGGTGATGTGTGACAACTAGCCAGGCAACGGCGGCCGCGAGCGGAGGCAGCTGGTCAAATGGCCGAGCGACATCCTCGTCCAGCCCATCCCGCTGATAACGCTTGGGTGCAGTCCAAAGCGCTTCGTCGTCAGCGCTCGGGTCCGCCAAACGTTGCAACCAGGAAGCATCGTCGCAATCACCGACAAACGCCTGAAACAGGCGGAGTGAAACCCATTCGTGGCGATAGAGGTTGCGTTCCTGCAACTCGCCACGTAACCGCTGCTGAAACGCGACGCTGGCTTTGCCCAGGTCGTGCAGCAGCGCAGCGAGTTGTGCTAGCAGACGGATATCCTGCGCCGTGTGCCAGTCGTTCTCACTGGCCCGGCGCAGAACATCACGCTGTGTTCTGTTGGTCGGAACCGCTCCTTCCGCGTTGAATCGGCCTGCGTTGCCGACGACCCAGAGCAATTCACTGTGATCTCGTCCGCGTATCCAGTGGCAGGCAACCGCAGTGTTCTTGCGTGCCGTCTTGCGCAGCAACCGTCGCAGCGTATCGAGGCCGGCCTGGGTAATCGGTGTTTGCCAGGTGCGATCTCCGCGCCGTTCGGCGAACTGATCGAGGATGCGGCGGGTTTCCGTCAGTGCGCGTTTGTCGCATTGCGAAACGAGCAGCACGTTCATGTCGAGCTGCCCACTTCCACCGCGACAGATTTGAGCGTGTCGATCATGAAGTCTAGCGACTCGGTCTGCGTCAGCGTTTCGATGCAGGCCTGACGAAACGCCTGCTCCTCGTCACCTCGCACTGCGCAAACAAACGCCTGCGGCAGGATGACCGCATCCTTGATCAGGTCTGCAACGTCGAACACAAGCCCGCCACGACGGGTCTTGCCGTGCAACACCGCCAAGCCATGCGGAAGGCCGAGCACCCAGGTGGCGGTTGCGGCCAACCCATAGGCGAGGTAATTGCCGTGATCCAGAAACCGATTGGCCGGGTCGACACCGCCACCGCGTTTGGCACGGGTGAATGCGCCATAACCCGACGCACGCGCGGCGGTCTTGAACAGCTCCTTAGTGAGTCGCGCTTCTGCGGTCAGCAGCGCCTGCGTATCTGGCGCGGACGACACATCGGACTCTGCGCGTCGTAGAAGATTGTCGAGCTGATCCTGTGACACCGAGAAACCGGAATCGGTCAGGGCTCTGCTGCGTCGCCAATGATCAGCGATTCGCTGCAGGCGCGCCTGCTGAAAGCGTCGCGCCGCATCCAGCCTCCCTTGCTCATCAAACCAGAATCGGACCCAGGCCTGCAGATACTCGGTGGGCCTGTATTCACTTTGAGGCGACAGCCAGGCGACTTCAACATCCACCTCGTTGGCACTGAACAGCGGCGTGCCACCCCCGCCACAAAAGCCAACCAGCACGCCGGCCTTGGCCAATTCCCGCATGGCCGCCTGGGTAATCGACGTGCCTGTTCCCAGCAGGACGGTCGTCGTGTTCGCGATCGGAATGTTCCAATAGTGGGATTCACGCCCCGCCTCGGTGACGTACTCCACTCGGCCACCATTGACCAGCACCCTGCACCGTTCCAGGTAATAAAGGTTTGCCCGCTTCGAGTGCAGAATGCTCTTGAGAGACGATGGCGTGAATTCGTTCATCAGCTATCCACAGAGCAACTGACGCTCAGAATCATCCTGCGGCGTACGAGATCTCGCACCTCCCATCGGGCTTGGGAATAGCCGTCATAAACCGATGTGCTTCGGCATACCGCAAACACCGCATTTCGGACGTCCCCCCCCTATCACCGCCACATTCCCCATTTCGCAGATACCCCATCTCCGCGCGTCGCCGAATTGCGTCGGCCAAGCTCACCTAGGGAATACGGATTGCGCCGCACAATCCGGACATCGCTAGGTCGGCGCGACGATTGAGAACCAAGCATCACTACCCCCAAGGAAAGCTCAGCAGCAGCATGCCCCGCTAACTGGTCAAAACGCGTCCACTGAAAATTCAATCAGTGCTTGCGGCTATCACTTTTCTATTCCGGGCTTGGTGGCTGCAGGTGTTCGAGGTGCCGCATGCCGCTCCATCTCCTCCAGCGCGGCAACGATTCGGTCCAAAGGCAGCGCGGCCCAGCGCCGCATCTGCTCGAGCCGAGCGCCTTCGAAGGTGGCGAGCGACCAGTCAATGTCGTCATCGGGCGCAGTCACGCGTCTGGCTCCAGCAAGCGCAGGTTGTCGATGTCGGCCAGGTCCTGAACCCGGCCCGCGCTCTGCTTCATGCGGATCAGCGTGTCGCGGGCGACTATGGGGATATCCAGTGTTTCGCCAAATCGCTTGCGGGGTGCGCGGTCGTATTCGGCGTCGAAGTCGAAGGGTTCGGTCACGAACACATCGATAGGCGTTTCTCGGTGAGCGTCGCTCCACAATTGGAACACCTGCATGTGCTTGTCGCGGACCCACTGCTCTCTGGTCGCGGCATCGGCGAACTGCGCGGGCTTGACCGGCAAAAGCGGGCGGTATCCGAGCGGCTCCAACGCCCGAAACGCATGCAGCACGTTGTCCCGATCCAGCTGGATGACGATGTCAATATCCTTGGTGTAGCGGGCGTAGCCATGTGCATTGACGGCGAGGCCACCGACGATCAAATAGCGCACGCCGGCTTGTTCCAGTGCCGTCAGCACCATCTCGACGCTGTTCAACTTCATCGCTTATTCCGCTGCTGGTGCATGTCCACGTTTGGTTCGCTCTGGGTCGTTGCCATCGTTATACAGCGCAGCGGCGGCCTTCAACCGCTCCGCCACCGCCTCTCGCAGTTTTTCCGGACCTTCCACAAGTACATCGGGTCCGTAGCGGCAGATGTCCAACGCCAGTTCTTCGCTGTGGTGATAGGGAAACCGCAGCCGGTAGCGGCCGTCGGCCAGTCGCTCGCCCTGTTGCTGGGGGTGCCATTGTTCATCGGCGATCCATTGGGCGCGGCGAGCGGTGAACAGGAGGCTGGCTTCGTGGGTGGGTTCGCCCGCGAAGATGCCGAAGCTGGTCGTCAGTGCGGCGTCGAGGCTCTGCTTCGGCACGTCGAACGAGGGTTCGTCGGTTGTTTGCGTCGTCTCGATCCGGTCAAGCGAAAAGGTGCGTAAGGCGTTCTTCGTGTGGCACCAGGCATCCAGATACCAGTTTTCGCGATAGTGGGTCAGGCGCTGGGGGGACACGGTGCGGGTCGACACCACGCCGTCGCCGCGCGAGCGGTAGCGAAGGAGAATTTGCTGACGACGCGCCAACGCGTCCGCAACCGCACCAAAACAGCTTCCGGCAGGCCGGCCGGCCATCTGGACGATGCGTATGCGATGCTCCCAGTTCGGCAGTCCGATACCTCGCCGGCTCAGCAACTGGTCAATGCGTTTGGCGATCGGCGCCAGGTACTCATCCAGTAATCCCGGCTGGGCACGCTGAAGCAGTGTTTGCACGCCTACGAGGGCGACGAGTTCATCTTCGTTGAACCAAAGCCCCGGTAGTTCGAACATGGGCTCGCTGGGGTGCTGGTCGTAAAAGTATCCGGTGGGACTAAAGCAGATCGGCGCATGGAGTTCATCCTGCATCCACTTGGCCGTGCGATGCACGGTACGGACCGAGCAATCGCCCATGGCCTCGGCCAGCCTGGCCTTGGTCACCGGCCGCCGCCGGGAGGATAACTCCCGGTGCAGGATGTATACGCGGTCGAGCTTGTCCATCCCGTCCTCCATCGCGTGCAATCTTCGATAGAACCCTATCCTGCACCAGCCTTCAGACTGGCGTCAGCCGTACCGTACGACGGCTATCCGTCGTCACACGCCACGAAATGCCGACGCCTTGACCGCGACTTCACAACCCACGCCCGCCCGACGGTCGGCAATCTGACCCGCCCATCGACATGATTGCACTGCGAATCAGTCACTTGCAGGGGATGGGAATCAGCATGTCTTGTCACAGGACTGTCACTTGCCTATACCCGTTGGAAGTCGATTCACCCAGGAATCGACAAGGAGAAAACGATGGCGATGTGGCTACATGAACTCAGCGTCGGAGACTGGTTCCAGGTCGGAAACAACTCACCGTTTGAAATTGTCGCAATCGATCTTCGCGCCGAGACTGTCGAGGTGCAGTATTTCGATGGCACCGTGGCCGAGATCGATTTCGATAGCTGGATAGAGCTCGCGGCAACGCCTGCGGCGCCCCCGGAAGACTGGAGCGGCGCGGTGGACATGGAGCGCGATGTCTATCTCGACGTGGCTCGACCGTCCCACTGGGACAATCCGCTGGATCACGTCGAACTCTGAGATTCGCGGCGCGTTGCACCACCCGGCAGGGACTCGACGCCCACGGTCATAACGGAATTTTTGCAGGCTCGTGAGGTCTGAATAGCCTCTTCACGCGAGCCGCTCGACCAACTGGTCACGCCGCGCTCCTCGACCGACGCCGGACACGGATGACCGACAAGCTGATTCGCGACGCCCTGATTCTGTGGGCGACGATTGACCCGATTGGCACGCTTGCCATCTTCGCCTCCATCACCGGGGGGCTCACCGAAGCCGCCCGCCGCCGAACCGCGCTCAAGGCGGTGCTTTACGCTGGCGGCATTCTGGTGGGTGCGGTAATCATCGGTCAGGTACTGCTAACCGCCATGGGCATTCGCCTGGTGTCCCTGCAGGTGGCTGGCGGCATCATCCTGTTTCTGTTCGGCCTGAAGATGGTGTTCGGCACGCCGCTGACGCAAGGCTCAACCCAGGGCGAGCCGGGCCACGATATCGCGGTGTTCCCTTTGGCGGTGCCGTCCATCGCCACCCCCGGCGCGCTCATGGCCGTGATCATTCTCACAGATAACCACGTCTACCCGATTCAGGTTCAGCTGGCGACCACCGGTGTCATGCTGCTGGTGCTGTTGGCGACGTTTTTGTTCATGCTCGCCGCCGGACGCATCATCGCGGTCATCGGCCAGAACGGCTCGGCGATTCTGGTCCGGGTGATGGGCATGCTGCTCGCCGCGCTGTCGATCGAGTTGGTGATGGAGGCGCTGAACATTTTCGACCTGCTGAACACCAGCACCAACTAGCGCCACCCGGTCAGCGGCGTCATAGCGCCGTCACATGCCGGTCTACAATCGAGGGGGCCCATCGGGGGCCATTTCGATACGGGAGACCGCAATGCCAGTGAATCCGATTCCGGACGGCTACCACAGCGTCACGCCTTATCTGTTCATTTCCGGCGCAGCCGACGCCATCGCCTTCTACGAGAAGGCCTTCGATGCCACCGAACTGTTCCGCCTACCCTCACCGGACGGCAAGGTCATGCATGCGGAGATCAGGATCGGTAATTCGCACGTCATGCTCGCCGACGCGATGGAAGAGTTCGATGTCAAAAGCCCCTCAACGCTGGGCGGCACCACCGGTAGCCTGATGATTTATGTCGATGACGCCGACGCGTTGTTCCAACAGGCGATCAATGCCGGTGCCACCGAAGCCAAGCCGATGGAAGATCAGTTCTGGGGCGACCGAATGGGCGCGCTCATCGACCCGTTCGGCCACCAGTGGAGCATCGCGACCCACGTGGAAGACGTCGCCGAGGACGAGATGGCGAAGCGCTTCGAGGCGATGATGAAGGAGATGGGGCCAGGTTGCTGACGCCAGTTCACTCATCCATAGGTTGCGGGGCGTCTCCATCGTCACCGGTGGCGTCCCCATCCTCGCCAGCCGCCGATTGATCGCAGAGCTTCGCCAGCAACGCGGCGGCGCCCAACGCGCCCAACGTTGCCGCACCGAGTGCGCCGCTGCTTCCCGTTGGCGGGTTGCGATCATCCGGCGTGCCCGGATCAGGGTTGACGAAATCGGTGTTCCTAAACGGCCCGGTGATCTCGAAAATCTCGCCTCGAACCTCTTCGCCGGTGGCCTCGTTCACCGTATGCCGCTTGCCCTGGCTAGCGAAGTAGAGCCGGGTTCCGGAGGCATCGAATCCGGGGCCGGCGATCTCGGAGTGCGGTACCGGGTAGCGCATGAACGGCGCAACCTTGCGATCATCGGTGATGATCACCAACTCCATATTGCCGCCATCTTCAGCGACGAATAGGTCGTGGCTCTGGGCGTGGACGACCATGTTATCCACCCCACGCAACGGTGCGTCATCCCCGATTTCGTTGGCATCGTAGATGATGTCCACGCGCTCGGCGATGGTGTCGTAGGCCCAGACCCGGTTCGAGCCCTTGCAGGTGAAATAGACGAGGCCGCTGTCGTACCAGCAACCCTCACCGCCATCGAACACGGCGGCGGTGGGCACTTGATACCGGCATTCGATCGGCAGCCCCAGTGGATTGAGGATCGGGCGCCAGACGACCTGCCCCGGGTCAGTTTCGGTCACTTCACCGAGAATGCCGGTGGGGTCAAAATCATCGAAATCCACGCCGGCCTGAGCGAAGGCATCACGAATCGCCTCACCATAGGGCACGCGGATCGGCGGGTTGTCGCCGACCACGGCAACCTCCAGCACGCCCAATGCCAGATTGGGTCGATCATCGTCCGGCCAGATTGTGGGGCGGAACCGATAAAACGCGCCGTCGCCCTGATCCTCTGTCAGATAAATCGCCTTGCCTACGGGATCGACAGCCGCCGCCTCATGGCTGAACTGCCCCATCGCCGCCAGGCGGATCGGCTGGTTCAGCCCGGTCGGATCACATTCGTAGACGAAGCCGAAGAAATTCTCCTCGCAGGATAGCCATGTGCCCCACGGGGTCAGCCCGCCGGCGCAATTGTTGTTCGTGCCCTGCAGCACGGGATACGCATCAACCACATTGCCGTCGGCGTCGAAACGAACGGCGCCGACGCCGCCCTGCTCACCGCACATCTCAGAGCCGGGGTCGTCCAGGCACTCGTCCGCGATGATGGGAATTTCAGAGTTGCTGACGTAAATCCACCCGCCGTCGTCCTGCGGAATCACCGCGCCGCCATCCGATGCGCGATGCCAGAGGTAGCTGGATTCCCCGCCGTCGGCGAGTTTCACCGGGGAGTAGGCCTCGGCAATCTTGCGCGAGGTGAAACCAGGCGGCAGGAATAGTCCGTTTTCATCCGGGCCGATGAGCTCGCCGTAGGGGCTGGCGCCCGGCACGGCAGGCGCGGCATAGGCGCGCTTCCAGAAATCGCGGCCAAGTGAAAAAGAACCGGCTACGGCCAAACCGGCCTGGATGAATTGGCGACGTTTCATGAATCGATATGGGCCTGAAATTTCGGCGCAAGAGTCTGGCAGCATTGCGTGATAGGCCGATGACACCGCATGCACGCCGCCTTGCCGCTCACCCGCCGAACGGCGACCGCTGGTCGCACTGGGTTGACATGCGTGGGCTACCATTCCCGCTAAGCACGTGACAACGCGTATCGAGCAGAACAGCGCCCTACCCGGAGACACCGATGAGAAACCGACTATTCGCCTGTGCGATGTTCATTGCCCCCTGCGTCGCAGCGGCCGGGCTACTGGATTCGGTCAAGGAAACCGTGGCGCCCTCCAAGCCCAAGCCGGCCCAGACTGCGCCGCAGAACGCGCGCATCTTGCAGCATCCTGACGCCATCGCCGGCCGCTACATCGTGGTCCTGAACAAGCCGAGCCAGTCGGGCCTAACCCGGCTCACCAGCTTGGTGAAGCAGCTCGCTGCTCGCCACGGTGGACAACCGGACCTGCTGTTCTCCAACGTTCTGTACGGCTTCGCGGGTCAGTTCACCGAGGCACAGGCGCGGGCTTTGGCCGCGGACCGGTTGGTCCGATTTGTTGAGCAAGATGGCTTCGTCAAGCCGTTCGCCACGCAATCCGGCGCCACCTGGGGGCTGGACCGCATCGATCAGGCTACGTTGCCGCTGGACGGGGACTACGCATACGAGCAAACCGGAGCGACCGTCCATGCGTACATCATCGACACCGGCATTTTGTCCACGCACCGTGAGTTCGATGGGCGCATGGGCGCTGGTTTTTCGGTCATCGCCAACGGCGGCGAATCCGGCGGCGGGCTGCCGCTGATCAACGAGCTGTCAGGGGCTCTTGGCGGACTTTTTGGCGGCGGCAACAAGGGCTCTGACGACCCCAGCACCGAAGACTGCAACGGCCACGGTACCCATGTCGCCGGCACGGTGGGTGGGGCGACCTACGGGGTTGCCAAGGCCGTGACGCTGCACCCGATTCGGGTGTTGGACTGCAACGGCAGCGGCTCGACATCCGGCGTAATCAAGGGTGTCGATTGGGTTAGCGAGCAGCACATCCGGCCCGCCGTCGCCAATCTGAGCCTGGGTGGCGGAGCCAGCCAGGCACTGGACGAAGCGGTCGAAGAGGCATCCGCACTCGGCATTACGATGGTGCTTGCCGCGGGCAATGAGAATGCCGACGCCTGCCAGACCTCACCCGCCCGTGTCGGTGACGCCCTGACCGTCGGCGCCAGCGACAAGACAGACCGCCGCGCGGACTTCTCCAACTGGGGCGACTGTGTAGACCTGTTCGCACCGGGCCACAACATCACCAGCGCCTGGCACACCGGCATCGCGGCCACACAAACCATCAGCGGAACATCGATGGCCGCGCCGCATGTCGCCGGCGTGGCCGCGCTGGTGCTGGAAGCGCATCCCGATGCGATCCCAACCGAGGTCATGCGGCGGGTGATGGCTGCCACCGAAACGGGGCGGATTTCCGACCCCAAGGGCAGCGCGAACGAGCTGCTACAGGGTGAGTTCGACTAGATGCGATCCAGCCCGGCCAGAAACTGATCCAGGTGGCGGGCGAAGGCTTGGCGATCGGCCTGATTCAGCTTGGGTGGACCGCCGCCGACTTCGACGCCGCTGGATCGCATGGTCTCCAGAAAGTCGCGCATATTCAGCCGCTGGCGGATGGTGTCCGGCGCATGATGCTCCCCGCGCGGGCTGATGGCCTTGACGCCTTTGTCGACCACCTCGGCCGCCAGCGGGATGTCGCTGGTGATCACCAGATCACCCGGCTGGGCCTGCTGCGCGATGAGGTTGTCGGCAACATCGAATCCGGACGAGACCTGCACCAGCCGCACGCTCGGGATGTTCGGCACGTTCATGAAATGGTTGGCAACCAGCCGGACCGGAACGCCGGTGCGCCGCGAGGCTCGAAACAGGATGTCCTTGACGACAACCGGGCAGGCGTCGGCATCGACCCAGATCGTCGGCATTAGCGGGAGCGAATCAGGGTGCCGACGCCCTCGTCGGTCAGCAATTCCAGCATCACCGCATGCTCGACACGACCATCGATGATATGCGCCGCGTCCACCCCACTGGCCACAGCATCCAGCGCGCAACGCACCTTGGGCAGCATGCCGCCGGAGATCGTGCCATCGGCGATCAGTTCGCCCACCCGTGCGGGCGACAGACCCGTCAGTGTTTTCTGATCGGCATCGAGAATGCCGCGCGTGTTGGTCAGCAGGATCAGCTTCTCCGCCTTGAGCACCGTCGCCAGCTTGCCGGCGACCAGATCGGCATTGATGTTCAATGATTCGCCGTTCGGGGCCACGCCCAACGGTGCGATCACCGGGATGAAGTTGCCGGATTCGAGCAGTTCGACAACGGCGGGATCGATGCTGGACACCTCGCCCACCTGGCCCAGGTCGGTGCGTCCGTCGTCGGCTTTGATACGCCGGGCGCGAATAAGCTGCCCGTCCTTGCCCGACAGGCCAATCGCCCGGCCGCCGGCCTGGTTGATCAGGTTGACGATGTCCTTGTTGACCAGACCGCCGAGCACCATCTGGACGACATCCATGGTTTCGCCATCGGTGACGCGCATGCCGTCGATGAATTCGGTTTGCTTGCCCAGCCGTTCCAGCAGGCTGCCGATTTGCGGCCCGCCGCCATGGACGACAACGGGGTTCAGGCCCACCGCCTTCATCAGCGTCACATCGCGCGCGAATCCGCGCTTGAGCGCCTCGTCCACCATCGCATTGCCGCCGTACTTGATCACCACAGTCTTGCCCGCAAAGCGCTGGATGTACGGCAGCGCGGTCGTCAGTACACGTGCGACTTCCATCGCCGCGGTTTCGGTCAGCGATTCCATCAGCTGCGCCCGGACGAGCCGAAGCCGCCCTCGCCGCGGTCGGTTGCCTCGAAGGATTCCACGGCCCGGAAGCTCGCCTGCACCACCGGCACAATGACCAGCTGCGCGATGCGCTCCCCGGGTTCGATGGTGTAAGCCTGCTGTCCCCGATTCCAGCACGAGACCATCAGCGGCCCCTGGTAATCGGAATCAATCAGACCCACGAGGTTGCCCAGCACCAGACCATGCTTATGGCCCAGACCCGAGCGCGGCAGAATCATCGCCGCCAAGCTGGGGTCGGCGATGTAGATCGACAGCCCGGTTGGGATCAGTTCAGCCTGCCCCGGCTCGATGGTGAGCGGCGCGTCCACACAGGCGCGCAAATCCATGCCGGCAGAGCCACCGGTGGCGTAGTCGGGCAACGGGAACTCGGAGCCGATACGGGCATCGAGAATGCGGTAGTCAATTGTGGTCATGCGAAAGGCTCGGGCTGGCGGTTAGGGCTTTTCGGGCTTGGCGGCGGATGGAAACTTGGTGTCGAGCCGGTTGGCGATCAGCTCCACCAACGCGCGGGCCAGGACGGTCTTCGGCGCCGGGCCCAGCGCCTGTTCGCCATCGTTCCAGGCGACCCAAAGCGCATTGTCATCGGTATCGAAACCGCGGCCGTTGCCGACCCAGTTGGCGGCGATCATGTCCAGTCGCTTGGCTTCGAGCTTGCCACGGGCGTAGCCCTCCAGGTCGTCGGTCTCGGCGGCGAAACCGACGGTGAAGACTTCCGGATAGCGCTGCGCCACGTCGGCGAGGATATCGGTGTTCCGCACGAGTTCGAGTTGTTGACGCTCGGCCGACTTCTTGATCTTGGCATCGGCGACTTCGGCGGTGCGGTAGTCGGCCACGGCCGCTGTGGCGATGAATACCTCGGCCTCGGGCAGCTGATCCAGCACGGCTTCATGCATTTGCTGGGCCGTCTCGACATCAATCCGGGTGACGCCGCGAGGAGTGGGCAGACTGACCGGGCCCGCGACCAGCGTGACCTCGGCGCCCAATGCGGCGCAGGTCGCGGCGACGGCGAAACCCATCTTGCCAGATGAGCGATTGGTCAGAAATCGAACGGGGTCCAGCGGCTCCCGGGTTGGTCCGGCCGTGATCAGCACGCCGCGATGGCGCATCGGCCCATCGGCGGCCGCAACGCCAACGCAGGCGTTGATCGCCTCGACAATCTCTGACGGCTCGCTCATGCGTCCCGGACCGGATTCGCGCTCGGCCAGTTCACCGACGCCCGGCCCCACAACGCTGACACCGCGCTCGTCGAGTGTCTGCATGTTGGCCCGCGTCGCCGGGTGCTCCCACATCACCGTGTTCATCGCCGGCGCGACGAGAATCGGAGCGGTGGTCGCCAGGCACAACGTGGTCAGCAGATCATTGCATTGCCCTGTCGCCAGACGGGCGAGGCAATCGGCACTGGCCGGCGCGATCACGACCAGATCCGCCCAGCGCGCCAGTTCGATGTGCCCCATGCCCAGCTCGGCCGCGTGGTCCCAGAGGCTGGTTCGCACGGCATTGCCGGACAAGGCCTGCAAGGTCAGGGGCGTGATGAAACGCTCGGCGTTGGCCGTCATCACGACCTGCACGTTGGCGCCCTGCTTGATCAGCCGGCGCGTCAGCTCGGCTGTCTTGTACGCTGCGATACCACCACAAACGCCCAGCAGAACATTGGGTTGTGCGGACATTGCCGCTCCGGAAAAGTATGGTCGGGCGAATTGTAGCGCGAGGCCAGAACCAGTTTTCCGGTCGCATGGCCCGCGAAGGCAGGCGCGCGCCCCGCTCGCCGCTACCGAGCGATAACATGCTTCGTACTGCATGCCTCAGACCGACCGACTGTGACAGTCGTGGCACCGGCCCGGTCCATGACCTTGCCCCGTACTCATTTTCTGGAGATCCGCCATGCGCGCCCGCGTTCTAGCCCTTCTGCTTTGCTGGCCTTTCGCGTTGCTGGCCACACCCGACCGCGCCGAGGACATCGACCCCATTGCCGTGGGCACGCCCCTGCCCGATGTTCAGGTACAAACCATTGAAGGCGCGTCCATCGGTGCGCGCGAAGCGCTGGCCGGCATGCCCACCGTGATGGTGTTTTTCCGTGGCGGCTGGTGTCCCTATTGCAACCGGCAACTGGCCGAGTTGCGACTGATTCAGGATGACCTGGCCGCGTTGGGCTACCGCCTGGTGGCGGTCAGCCCCGATCGCCCGGAATCGCTGCGGGAGGGCCTGAACAAGACGCCGGTCGACTATCGTTTGCTGTCGGATGCGGCCGCACGGTTGATCCGGGCATTGGGCATCGCGTTTCGTGTGGACGACGCCACCATCGAGCAGTACAAGGGCTACGGTATCGACCTGGAGGCCGCCTCGGGTCATGACCACCACTTGTTGCCAGTCCCGACCGTGCTTCTGGTGGATACCGGCGGCGTGATCCGCTATCGCTACTCGAATGCCGACTACAAGGTGCGGATGGACCCGGACGCCTTGCTCAGCGTCGCCGCCAGCCTGCGCGGCGAGCAGGCCACCACGAACGACCAATAGCAGCCAGCCGCTGCAGCGCCACCATGCCTGCCCTGAGCATTCGTGCCTTTGCACCGCCCGATGAAGACGCCGTGGTCGCGCTGTGGACCAACTGCGAACTCACTCGCCCCTGGAACGACCCCCGCCGCGACATCCAGCGCAAGCTGACCACGCAAGCCGAACTGTTTCTGGTCGGCGAATCCGGCGGCGTGCTGGTGGCCAGCGCCATGGCTGGCTACGACGGCCACCGTGGCTGGGTGAACTATCTGGCCGTCGCGCCGGCATGTCGGGGGCAGGGCTATGGACGGCAGATGATGCGGGCGGTCGAACAACGGCTGGTTGACCTGGGCTGCCCCAAGCTCAACCTGCAAGTCCGTGCAGAGAATCCGGCCGCCCTCGCCTTTTATCAGCGCCTCGGCTACCAGGTGGATGCAGCGGTGAGTCTGGGCAAACGGCTGATCGCGGATGACTGAGCGGCGTCGCCAAACCGTCAAGTGACCGTGCGATCCTCGAAGCAGCGCTGTGCCCCGTGACCCCGTGCACGCCAACCGGTCCCCACCGACGAAAAGCCCCATGATCGACGACACCAACACCGAGTCGCCGCGCTCGCATGGCTCCGCGCGGGAGGTGTTTCTTGCCTTCCTCAAGCTTGGGTTGACCTCGTTCGGCGGTCCGATCGCCCACCTCGGCTATTTCCGCGCGGAGTTGGTCCAACGGCGCGGCTGGGTCACCGAGAGCCAGTTTTCCCAGTTACTGGCGATCTGCCAGTTTCTGCCTGGCCCGGCCAGCAGCCAGCTCGGCTTTACGTTGGGCCTGCTGCGGGGTGGTTGGCGCGGTGCGCTCGCCGCGTTTGTCGCATTCACCCTGCCATCGGCCATTCTCCTGGTGCTGTTCGCAGCCATCGCTCCGGCCTTGCAAGGGCCCGTCGGAATGGCGGTGATCCATGGCTTGAAGCTGGTTGCGCTGGCGGTGGTGGCCAGCGCTGTGCTGGGCATGTCGAAGAAGCTATGCCCGGACCGCCGCCGCCAAGCCATCGCCGTGATCGCGGCCGCCGTCGTGCTCAGCCTGGGCGCTGCCTGGGTGCAGCTGCTCGTGGTGGTCGGCGGTGGCGTTGCCGGCTGGCTGGCCTGCCGTAACTTGCAGCCCAGCCCCGGTGAGCCCTTCCCGACCGGTTACGGCATTCGGCTGGGTGCCGGCTTACTTGCCACATTCCTGCTGCTATTGGTCGGCCTTCCGCTGATCGCCGGGGCCACCCCCACACTCGCAGCCGTCGCCGAAGCCTTCTACCGCGCCGGCGCATTGGTCTTTGGCGGCGGTCACGTGGTGCTGCCCCTGCTGGAAGAAGCCGTCGTCGGGCCCGGCTGGGTGAACCAGGAACAATTCCTCGCGGGTTACGGCGCCGCGCAGGCGATTCCGGGGCCGATGTTCGCGTTCTCGGCCTATCTCGGGGCGGAAATACCCACCGGACATGCCGCGGTGCTCTGCGCGCTGGTCGCGCTGGTCTTCATGTTTCTGCCCGGCTTTCTGCTGGTGTCAGCCGTGCTGCCGGCCTGGGACGCGATCTCGCGTCACGCTGCCACCACACGCGCCATTGCCGGGGTCAATGCCGCCGTCGTCGGCCTGCTTGGCGCAGCGCTTTACGATCCGATCTTCACATCGGCCGTGACTGGCGGCGCGGACCTCGCCATCGCCCTCATCGGCTTCGGGTTGCTGGGCCGATCGCCGTTGTGGGTCGTGCTGTGGTGCGTGGCCGCCAGCGTGGCGATGCAGGCGGCCGGGTTGTCGATACACTAGCCGCCGGATTCTGCATCCGCGTGCCTGCCATGCCCCCATTTCGCCTCGTCGTCACTTGCCGCACTATGAGGACACCTCATCGACTGATCGCGCTGCTGGCTGCGTGCCTGCTGGCAGGCTGCGCGCAAACGCAAGTCGACCCCGGCGAACCGGCGATGAACTCCGAGCTGGAACTGCGCGCCGTCGCCTGGGACGAGTCGCGGCTGGACCGGCTGCGTGATGCCATGCCGGAGCTGCTGCGCACGCACGGCGTCTCCGGTGCGGCGATTGGTTTTGTCGGCGATGGCCGCCTGCAGTGGGCCGAAGGGTTTGGCACCTCCACCGCCGGTGTGGCGATTAGCGCAGACAGCCTGTTTTCGGCCGCCGGCCTGCGGGAGCCGGTGATCGCGGCGCTCACACTGGCCCTGGCGCGGCAGTCTTCCTGGTCGCTCCACAGCCCGTTGACCGATGTCGCCCCGCAGGCCCCCGACTGGGGTCCAGTGGCTCGCCTCACGCCCCGGCAACTCCTGTCGCATACGGCCGGCCTTGCTGCGGGATCCACCGCCCCAACACCGTCATACGACGCCGCACCGGGCGCCTGGCAGCCGTCCGGCGCCGGCTACGATCTGCTCGTCCGAACCCTCGAAGCCGGGCAGAACATGCCGCTACCCCAGCTTGCGGCCGAGCAGCTGTTCGCCGCCGCAGGCATGTCTGACTCGCGCTTTGACGCGGCGGGCAACCTGGTGACGTCCGCTAGGGACTACGCGAAATTCCTGCAGTGGTTGCTAAGCCCGGAGCGCGAGGCTGCCACGCTGGCAACGCTGCTGGGTGTGCAGACCACCGTCGCGCGGCAGCAAGGCCTTTACTGGGGGCTGGGCTGGGGGCTGGAGCGCCGCGCAGACACGGGCCTGACCGCCTTTCACTGGGGCGCCGATCCCCGATTTGTCCACCTCGCCCTGCTGGACCCTGTGCGCCGCCGCGCGCTGGTGGTGCTGACCAACGCCGAAAACGGTCTGGGCCTGCTGGCCGACGCGGTGGCGATTCTCGACGAGGAGCCGCACACGCTGTTTGATTTCGACACGGACGGCGCCGAACAGTAGCCTCGGCGGGTCGACGATACCCGGAGGCGATGGATTGCTGGAGATCCCGTGGCAGGCCCTGGCGCTAGGCGGCACCGTATTGATCGCCGTTTCGGCAGGCATTCACGCATTGCTGCACCTGCCAGACCCGCGCGCCGCCTGGGGCTGGATTGCCGTGACGCTGCTGTTTCCGGTTGCCGGTCCGGTGCTGTATCTGTTGTTCGGAATCAACCGCGTCAAGAGCCGCGCCCGGCAAATCGCCACCGCGCTGCCGGACGAACTGTCGCCGCACGCCCAGGCGGACGTACGCGAAAACCCTGAGCTCCGGGCGCAGCTATCTGCCCATTTATCGCTAATCCATACCGGCGACACCGTGACCCAAAGCCCTCTGCTGGGCGGCAACCGGGTCCGGCCGCTCCGCAATGGCGAAGAGGCTTTTCCAGCGATGCTGGCCGCAATCGACGCGGCCACCGAGTCGGTGGCGCTAGCCACCTACATTTTCGAGACGAACAAGGTGGGCCGGGACGTCATCCAGGCGCTGGAGCGCGCCAAGGCGCGAGGCGTGGACATTCGCGTACTGGTCGACGGCATCGGCGAGCTGTACTCGCTGCCCCGCGCCGTGCGACTGCTCCGGCGTCGCGGCATCCGCTGCGCGCGCTTTCACCCGCCGCGGGTTCTGCCCCCCGCATTGCATATCAACCTGCGCAACCATCGAAAGCTGTTGCTGGTGGACGGATGCATCGGGTTCACCGGCGGCATGAACATCGGCAGCCGCCACATGGTCACCGAGAACCGGCGCACGACGGCCGCAGATACGCATTTTGAAATCGCCGGGCCGGTACTCAACCAGCTCGCCACCGCGTTTGCTGCGGACTGGTATCTGGCCACACGGGAGGTCTGGAGCTCCCCGTTGTGGGCCGACGATCAACCCGCCGCCGGGGCCTCGGTCTGTCGGGTCATCACCGATGGACCGAACGAGGATCTGGATCATCTGCGGCTGGTCCTGCAGGCGGCGATCGTCTCGGCGCGGGAACGCGTGCGGATCATGACGCCGTACTTCCTCCCCCCGCCCGAACTGGAGGCTGCCCTGCTCGGCGCCGCGTTACGCGGCGTGCAGGTCGACATCATCCTGCCCGATCACAACAACGTGCGCGCCGTGCATTACGCCGCGCAGCACATGCTGCATCGGCTGCTGGACCGTGGCATCAATGTGTGGCGTCAGGCACCGCCGTTCTGCCACTCCAAGCTGTTCGTGATCGATGAGCACTACGCCATGATCGGCTCGGCCAACCTCGACCCTCGCAGCCTGCGCTTGAATTTCGAGCTCGGCGTGGAGGTCTACGACACCCGGTTCGCCGAACGCCTGCATGCGATCATTGACGGCGCGATGGATGGCGGCGAGCGATGGACTGCCGAACGGCTGGACGCACGCGGCCCGCTGCGGCGCGTGCGCGATGCGGCCTGCTGGCTGTTCTCGCCTTATCTTTGACCGAGACTTCGAACACGTCGATTGCCCCGCATCGCCACCGTGCCGTCTTGATCGACACCGTGGCGTGCACGACACCATGACCACAAGGATCCGCCTTGCACTACGAACGCATGAAGTGGTGGCTAAACCGGCATCTCTCGATCACGCGGGCCTTGCAGGGCGGGCTGCTCGCCATTGGCGCTCCGCTGGGCTGGCTGTTGATTCTGGCACTGGACGGTCAGCCCCCGGAAACCGCGATCCGCGCCACACCGGGTCTGTTCGCTTACATGCTGTTCGGGACCATGTCCGTGTTCGCCGGTTTCGGCTGGATCATGGGCGGTCACGAGCAGGCCGAGCGCGACCGCGGATTGCATGACGGGCTCACCGGCTTGTACAACGCGGAGTTCTTCCACATTGCACTGGGCAATGTGGTCAGCGCCATGCGGCGTCATGAACAACCCGTCGCGCTGGTGATCTTCGACCTGGATCACTTCAAGCGAATCAACGACAGTTTCGGGCATGCCGCTGGCGACGAGGTCCTGCGCCATGTCGGTCACGCCGTTGCGGACGCGGCCCGCGGCGACGAAATTGTCGCCCGCATCGGCGGTGAGGAATTCGCATTGCTGATGCCGGGTTCGACGCTGCAAGCCGCCGAAACCGCTGCCGAACGCCTGCGCCAGATCATGGCTCAATCCGCCTACTGTGTTGTCGACGGCGAGCGTCATTCGGTGACGGCATCGTTCGGCTGTGCCGCGCGCCAGCAGTGGGCCGAGGCAGTCGGCGAATCTCGGTTTAACGCGGCCGACCAGGCCATGTATGCCGCCAAACAGGCGGGCCGCAATCGCGTGCTCACCGAGGACAACGCGGCCCTGTCCTGATATCAGCACCGATCTCGGAACTAGAGAAACCATCTGGGGACGGGAATGACTGATGTCGATTCGCGACTGGCCGGCCGCCGAGCGCCCGCGTGAAAAACTGCTGGACCGCGGCGCCGCCGCCTTGTCGGATGCCGAGCTGCTGGCGATCTTCCTGCGCACGGGGGTCACGGGTCAGTCGGCCGTTGATCTCGCCCGACAACTGCTGAGTGACTTCGGCGGATTGCGGCCGTTGCTCAACGCCGACCGGTCACGGTTCTGCCACGGACGCGGGCTGGGCGATGCCAAATTTGTCCAGCTTCAGGCCGTGCTCGAAATGGCCCGTCGGCATCTGGCCTCGGAGCTAAAGGATCAGGCGGGCATTACCGACGCCCGCAGCGCGTTCGCGTATCTGCAGGCTCAACTGGCTGACCGCCCGCATGAGGTGTTCTGCGCCCTGTTTCTGGACACCCGGCACCGGGTCATCACCTTCGAGGAGCTGTTCCGCGGCACCATCGACGGTGCCAGCGTGTACCCGCGCGAAGTCGTGAAAACCGCCCTGCAGCACAACGCGGCCGCCGTCATTCTTGCGCACAACCATCCGTCCGGCATCGCCGAACCCAGCCAGGCAGACCGGCACCTCACCAACCGATTGCGCGATGCGTTGGCCCTGGTCGATATCCGCGTGCTGGATCACGTGGTCATCGGCCAGGGCGAGCCGGTGAGCTTTGCCGAGCGGGGCTGGCTCTAAATCCATCGCCGGCGTTGCCGTTCGACCACGATAGCCGTCGCTCGGCCCGCCAAAACCGTGGCTCGTCGCATCAAGGTGGCGAACCGTACTCGCCCGGCGAACCATGCGGTCATGCCCGCACCAGTCATCCGTGCCATGCCGAGCTCCAATGTTGCTGCCCATCCCGCGAACGTCACTGCTCCGTTGCACCTGGCGCCGTCACGAAACACAGGCGCTGCATTGCTCTACCGCGCCGGGCAGGCTTGGCTTGCGGTCGCGATTGCTGGTCAGTTGCTGATGGCGGGGTATGTGGCATGGTTCTATGGTGGGGCAGCGCTGCAAGGCCAGCCCGAGCGCTGGAACAAGACGCTGCAGCAAGGCTATGTGCCCGGCGAGCCCATGCTCAATGCGGTGCTCGCGTCGCATCTGTTTCTGGTGATGGTCATCGTGATAGGCGGCGCACTGCAGCTGTTGCCGTCGCTGCGGCGCTCCTACGCAGGACTGCACCGCTGGATTGGCCGAGGATATCTGGCCACGGCATCGGTACTCAGTTTAAGCGGGCTCTATCTGATCTGGGTCGGTGGCGGTACTCCGGGCGATGTGCCCCAAAAGCTCGGGACCAGCTTCAACGGGTTGCTGATTCTGGTCTTTGCCACCATGGCCTGGCGCGCGGCAAGACGGCGACAGACTGCCTTCCACAGGCGCTGGGCGTTGCGGTTGTTCATTGCGGTCAGCGGGGTGTGGTTCTTCCGCCTGGCGCTCACGCTTTGGCTGGCAATTCACCAGGCGCCCGTGGGATTCGACCCCGAAACGTTCACCGGGCCAACGCTGAGCATTCTGACCTTCGCCCAGTTCCTGGTCCCGCTCGCGGTGCTGGAACTCTATTTTCGCGCCCAGGCCTCGCCGGCATCCCGTCTGTGGCAACCGACCTCGGTGGTGCTGGTCGCCGCAACGCTATTGACGGCCGCAGGCATCACCACCGCGTCGATGATGTTGTGGCTGCCACGGTTCTGACCGGCACCGGAATTCTGCCGAGCGCTGTTCTATGCTCGCGCCATGGGTACAAGCAATGCCGTGACCACTGATGCGAGCTGGACGCAGATCGTTCACTGGCGCAGGCTGCGCTTCGTCCTCATTCTCGCCACGTTGCCAGCTCTGCCGATCGGTTTGAGTTGGGACTCCGGGTTGCCAGCAGCGCTTTATCGCACCTGGTCGATGGGACTCGTGGGCATGGTCATCTTCGGCTTGCTGGAACGCTGGCCACGTCGGTTGCCGCGCTGGCTAGCACGCTGGGTCTTGCAGGTCATCAGTGTCGCGCTGGCCATGCCAATCACGGTATTTGTGATTTATGTCGCCTCCACACCGGACTCGGCCCCCGCATTCTGGACCGAGGAGCGACGGCTGTCGGGGTTTTTTATGCTCAGCGTCTTTGGTTTGCTCCTCGCACCGTGGGGCGCCCTCGGCGCGCTGGTCCGCCAGCGGGAGAGCATCGTGCAGGAACAGGCATTGCGCTTTGAGCTGGAACGCAGCGAACTGGAGCGTCAGGCCTTGGATGCCCAGCTGCGGCTGATGCAGGGGCAGGTATCGCCGCATTTTCTGTTCAACACCCTGGCCAACGTGCAAAGCCTGGTGGAAGACGAATCCCCCAAAGCTCGCGATGTCCTGCGCAGCCTAATCGCCTACTTGCGCGCTGCCGTGCCTCGCCTGGAGCAAACATCGACCACGCTAGAGCAGGAATTGGAACTGGTTCGGTCCTATCTCGAGGTGATGCAAATGCGGATGTCCGACCGACTGGCATTTACGCTCGATATGGATGAGGCGACCAAACCCTTGGCGTGCCCGCCAACCACCGTACTCACACTCATCGAAAACGCGATCCGCCATGGAATTGATCCCAGCGAACAGGGTGGACACATTTTTGTCACCGTGCGGCTGCGAGAGCATCGCTGTCGCATTGTCGTTCGCGATACCGGTTTGGGTCTGGCATCGGCTACGCCGGGTTTGGGAACGGGGCTGAAATCACTTCGCTCGCGGCTACGCTTGGCGTTCGACGATACCGTTCGGTTGCGCATCCAGGAATGCGAGCCGCGTGGAGTCGAGGTCGAACTAGAGTTTCCCGCCCAGGTGGCTGCGATATGAGCACCGCGGCGCCGACAGCCTTGGTTGCAGAGGATGAGCCGCTGCTCCGGCAACGTCTGATCAGACAACTCGGGAATGTCTGGCCGCAACTACAAGTCGTGGCCGAGGCCCGTAACGGGCGCGAGGCCATCGAGACATTCGAGTCGGCGCAGCCGGATATCTGCTTCCTCGATATCAGTATGCCGGGCGCAAACGGTATCGAGGTGGCTCAGCAGGTCGGACACCGCGCGCACATCGTCTTCGTGACCGCCTACGATGAATACGCCGTTCAGGCATTTGCCGAGGGCGTGCTCGATTATCTGGTCAAGCCGGTCGAGTCCGAGCGACTGGCCGATTGCGTCTCAAGATTGCAGCAACGGCTAGCCGAAGCGCGGCCCGTGCCCTCGATCGACGCAGTCTTGCAGACTTTGTTGAGCAAGCTGGAGCGCGTACAGCCGCAGGATTCGTTGCGCTGGATCCGAGCCCAGACCGGACAGACCACCCAGCTGATCCCGGTGGACGATGTCGATTATTTCCAGTCGGACAGCAAGTACACACGCGTGGCCTGGCGCGATGAATCCGGCAGGCCTCTGGAATCGCTGGTCCGCCTGCCGCTGCGCCAGTTACTGAACCAGCTTGAGGCGGAACAGTTCGTACAGATTCACCGCTCCGTGATCGTCGACCTCAATGCGGCCAGCCACTTGCAGCGGCACGACAACGAGACAGGCACGCTACACCTGCGCGGACGACGCGAAACATTGCCGGTTAGCCGAGGTTTCCTCGGCGTCTTCCGGCAAATGTAGGGGCGGACGCTACGGCGCTATCGCCCCTTCTGGCGGCGCCGGTCGCAGCACACCGTCCGGCACCTGCAGGCCGTTGGCAGCGATGCCGGCACGCGAGGCTTCGGTGCGTTCCCAGGTTTGGAGGAACACCTCGGCCGAGTTGTAGAGGTGGCCGATCTGGTCGGCAGTGCCTTCCAGCCGAAGCTCCTCGACAAAACCGCTGAGCATGCCGTGGTGGGCATTGCCGTCGATGTCCTGATGCCAGGTGCGCTGGATCACGCCGTCGGCATCGGTCGAGCTGGGCTGATGGAACTGGACCGGCTCGACATTGGCAAAGGCCGGCAGCGCGTCGAACACATCACCGGCGAACAGGGTGTAGGGGTAGACGACGGCGTCCTCGGCCTCGAAATCGCCGCGCGGGCCGGTCTGCGAGGACAAGCCGTTGGTGTCGGTGCCGTAGCCGAACCCGAACAGCGGGCGCTGCTCGGCGGGCATGTCCGATACGGCCATCTGGTAGATGCCGAAGGTCTCGTCCAGGTCGTCGCGGAACCCGCGGCTGGAGCCATTGCTGGGATAGAGGAACCCGCCACCACGCAGCACGCGGGCCGCCTGGTCGATGGTTGTGCCACCAAAGGTGCCATGCGTGGACACCAGCGGGTAGACAGGGTTCTGGGCTTCGGCCAGTTCCAGGGCCTGGGTCTTCATGCCCATTTCCATGTGATCGAAATCGAAGATGAATCCGAGTTCCATCATCTTGCCGTAGGTGTACAGGCCGGCGGGTGTCATCCAGCGTGCGTTGCACTGACGCAGATCGGCCGGGTAGCACGGCGTTGTGCCGCCGGAGCGCCCACCCTGGCCTGTCGGCACACACAAGGGCTGGGACAGGAAGCTCTGGCTACTGCCACCAGAACTACCCCACAGATAGCCGGTGAAGTCCTGCGTTTCGCCTTCAATCGGGCAGTCGTAGGTGGTCCAGAATTCGCCCGTGGGTGTTTCCGTGGTCTGGAGGTTCTCGGCCAGCTCGGTGACCTGCGCCGGGTCCAGATTACCGCTCAGCAGGCCGGTGATCTCGGCGACGTCGCCGGACGGGATGCCTCCGGAATTCTCGCGGTTGCCCAGGTTTAATACCAGGCCATCAAAAATCCCGTTGCCGCCGAAGGCATTGTCGAACTCGTGGATGGAGATGATCTGCCGCACGCCCCAATCGTGCACGCGCTGCATCTGCGTGAGGATGGAGTTGGGCTGACCCTCTTCGACGGTGCAGCCGTAGCTGTTCTCGATGCCGCCGGAACCGTCCTCTTGCGCCGGCGTTTGGGTACGGGCCGGTTGATAGGTGAGCTTGCAGTCGAAGAGATTGGAAATCTCGATGCCCAGCACCACGGCCATCTTGCCGTCCTCGATCACTGTTCGGGCCTCGGCAGGGTCGTGCACGATCTGGAAAAACCCTTTGCCGCGGCCGCCGTACTGGGCATCGATGTAGTCCTGCATGCCGTACATGGTGCCGGCCTGGCGCCCGGCATTGTTCATGGAATTGCAGTCTTCGGTCGGATTGCCGGCCGCGTTGCGTTGCAGCTCGCAAAGCGTTTCGTTGTCGACGAGATCATTAACCGCTAACCGCAGACCCGCCGCCCAGGAGCGTTCCAGCCACTTCCAGTAAATCGCTTCGTGCGTGAGCATGCCGCGGGCAGGCCAGTCGGTGAATGTCGGGTAGCCGTCGGTGGCATGGCCATCGACATCGTTCGTGAATAGGCCGCCAACGAGATCCAGCTGCCCCGTCGGTCCGTGGCTTGCGGAACAGTTCCCTAGCGCATGCTCCACGCCGAACTTGTGGTAGGGGCGCCCCCATTCGGCGCCGCCCAGAAACTCCGATGCGCTGATATGCACATGGACATCGGCGTGGCCAAGCACGGTGCCATCAGCCTGCGTTCCGGAGAACGGCGTACCCGAGAAATTGCTGGACGCCTCAGGATAAGCCGCGCAGCCGGATGCCGGTTCGATGGCAAAGCTCTGACTGTCCCCGTCGGCTGCCGCCACGGTCACCAGCGCCCCGCTGTCGTCGACAGCCAGGCGCGTGTCCGTGGTCAACGAATCCAACGTGAATGCCGCGTAGAGGCCGTTCGGGTCGACGAAATTCCGATAGGCCGCGACGGTCTCGGGAGAGGGCTCCGTGTGATACACGGGAGTCGGCGGGTAGTCGGTAGCGTCGCCGAGGCCCAGCACCGTCCACTCGGATTCGTCGGTGGCATCGGCGCTGCCGACCTGGGTCAGCGCGGGCGGCGAGTCCACGCTCAGCAACTGTCGCTGGCTGTCGTACAACGCGTATTTGCCCAGGGCTGTGGCCTTGAAGAAGAACGGCTCGGCGCCCGTCACATCCGCTGCATCGGTCCGGTACGCCGCACCATCGCGCACCACGTACTGATCGTTCGCGACGGACCGTAGCGCCCAGCACTGGCCGGCCATGGCGTAGCGTGTTTTGCTCCCCGCGCTGGCGAGGTTCTCTTCGCTGGTATCGTCGGCAGAGTCGCAGCCAGGATCGTTCAGGTCGATCAACCCATCGGCGTCGTTGTCCAGGCCATCAGCACAGACAGCCACCGAAGGCTGATCACCGTCCGGCGTGCCTCCAAGATTCTGATTTCCACCACATCCCGCGATTAGCAACAGGGCCAATACGCCCGCCGCGCCAAAAGTATGTCGCACCATGATCTCCTCGCACCCCACCCGGTCAATCCGGATTTGTTCTGTCGTTATTAGGGAACAGATTACCGCGGGAAGAAGCGGATGGCCTATCGTAGTTATGACCCAAGTCCTTCCGGCCAAGACGCGGCAGACGTCCCGCCACCACCGAGGAGCTCCGTGAACCGATCGTTGATACTCTTTGCCGCGCTGACAGCAGCGCTGCTCATCGGCTTGTTTTTCCTGTTCAAACCCACGCCACCGTCGCCGGCCGTGACAGTTGAAACACCCACCGCCGCCACCGATGAAGCAGGCTCTTCGACAGCGCAACCTGCGCCAACCCCCGAAGCGCAACCCGTTCGACTAGTCCTGGCGCAGGGCCACCTCAGCGACGGACCGGCGATCATCCGGGTGGAGCAAGGCACCAGGCTGCGGCTGACGATCGTCTCGGACGGCGCCGGAGAATGGCACCTGCACGGCTACGATCTGCATGCACAGCTAACGGAGCAGACGCCGGCCGAGGTGACATTCGTGGCCGCACACAGCGGACGCTTCGAACATGAACTGCACGGCACGGGGCAGCATGCCCACGGTGCCCTGGGCGTGATCGAGGTGTACCCGCCGTCCCCGTGATACCTGTGCGCGCGCCTGGAAACAGCGGCCTGCGGACGTTGGTCGCCGCGGCCATCGCCTGCGCGTCGCCAGCCGTTTTCGGACATTCCTTCGGACGGGTGTACAACCTGCCCGTACCGTTCTGGATGTATGCCTGGGGCGCCACCGGCGCCCTGCTGGCGTCGTTTGTGGTCGTCGCCTACGTCGTCACACGCTCGCCGGCCGCAAGCGCGAGCGCTGCCGTGGATTTGACCCGCCTCAGGGCAGGCAGGTGGCGGCATGGCCGCGTATGGTCGCGCGCGTTGCAAACGCTGGCGGCGATTCCGCTGGCGCTTTGCATCGCGACCGGACTCTGGGGAGTGGACAGCCCCTACGGCAACTTCAACCTCACGGCATTCTGGATCGTGTTCGTCCTGGGGCTGACCTACGTCACCGCCATGACCGGGGACCTGTACCGCGTCGCCAACCCCTGGCGTGGCCTCGCAGATCTCGGAGCCGCGGTCACAAGCCGCCTGCGACGCCGACCGGCCGCAGGGCCTGCTCTGCGGTATCCAGTGTGGCTGGGGTACTGGCCAGCCGTGGTCCAGTATCTCGCGTTCATCTGGCTCGAGTTGTTCGGTCAGCACACGCCGCGCGGTCTCGCCGCCTGCCTGCTGGTCTACACCGGCATCACCCTGATCGGTGCCTGGCTGTTCGGCAGCCGGGCCTGGTTTCGGTACGCCGATGTCTTCGCGGTGTTCTTTCGCCAGATCGCCCGCATGTCGCCGCTCCAGTGGACAGATCGGCGGAATGGGCAAAGGCTGGAACTGCGCTGGCCATTCGCAGCTACCGCCGACCGACCGGCGGAGAGCCTCTCCGCCCTGGTCTTCATCCTGCTCATGCTGTCGTCCACGGCATTCGACGGGCTAAGCGACACGCTGGCCTGGCGGCGGGTGTTATGGGCGGATCTCTACAACGCCGGGCTTAAGCACTGGATTGGGGACAATCCGCTGGCCGCGTTTCCGGCTATGCGACAAATCGATCGCTGGTGGAACTCGGCCTGGCTGCTCGCGTCCCCATGGATCTACCTGGCGGTCTACGCCGCCTTTGTCTGGCTAAGCGGCCGGGTTGTTCGGGCGCAGATCGCGTTTCGCCGCCTTGCGCTGGCATTCGCGCCGACGCTGCTGCCGATTGCGCTGGCCTATCACTTCACCCACTACTACACCTTGCTCCAAACCCAGGGCGTCAAGATCATCCAGCTGGTCTCCGACCCGTTCGGTTTCGGCTGGAATCTGTTCGGCACGGCCGACTGGATGCAGCGCACGATCATTCCGGATGCGGGTACGGTGTGGCACGTGCAGGTCGGATTGATCGTCCTGGGTCACATCATCAGCGTTTATCTGGCACACTGCGTCGCGCTTCGCCTGTTCGGAACCCGGCGCGAAGCGGCGATCAGCCAGCTACCCATGCTGGTGTTGATGATCGGCCTGACGGCCTCCGGCTTGTGGATTCTGTCCCAACCGCTTGCAACCGCCGGGTAAGGAATTTACAGCTTCGGCACAGCATCGTTGGCGTCGCGTCTCCGTTCGCCTTCACGGGGCTTGTCGGATGCCCCACAGACCGTTAGAATCCGCGGCCTTTCGCTAGCGGGGCCACGTTGTGTTTGGCCCGTCCCCGAGGAAGCAATCATGTCCAGAGTGTGTCAAGTCACCGGCAAGCGTCCGATGGCCGGTTTCAACGTGTCGCACGCGAACAATCGCACGAAGCGCCGTTTTCTGCCCAACCTGCAGGATCATCGTTTCTGGGTGGAAACCGAGAATCGTTTCGTGAAGCTGCGTGTCTCCACCAAAGGGATGCGCATCATCGACAAGGACGGCATCGATTCCGTCCTCGCTGACATCCGCAAGCGCGGGGAGAAGGTCTGATGGCTAAGAAAGGCGTACGCGACAAGATCAAGCTGGTGTCGACAGCCGACACCGGGTTCTTCTACACCACGATGAAGAACAAGCGGAACACCCCCGGCAAGATGGAGATCAAGAAATTTGATCCCGTGGTCCGCAAGCACGTGATGTTCAAGGAAGCCAAGATCAAGTAGAGCTGCTCTGCCTGATGGACTTCCTGACGAGAAAGCCCGCGGCCCGCGGGCTTTTTTGTGCCTGTCAGGACAACGCCGATGCCCGAATTACCTGAGGTCGAAACCATACGCCGGGGCGTGGAGCCGCACGTTCAGGGGCGGACGATCGTCCACACCCTGGTCCGCGACCGCCGCCTGCGCTTTGGCGTGCCGGAAGATCTCGAGATACGTTTGCAGGACCAGCCCATTGTCGGCCTGCGCCGCCGCGCGAAGTATCTGATCTTCGAGCTGCCGACCGGCGCCCTGCTGATTCACCTGGGCATGTCCGGACGGCTGCATGTCCTGATGCCGGAGGCGATGCCGGCGCCCGGCAAGCATGCGCACCTGGACCTCGGGCTCGACGACGGGACGGTGCTGCGGCTGACCGACCCCCGCCGCTTCGGCATGGCGCTATGGGCCAGCAAACCGGTGGATCAGCACAAGCTGCTCCATGCGCTCGGGCCGGAACCGACACCGCAGGACTGGTCAGCGGAACAGCTCATCCGTGCATGCCACCATCGCAGCGCATCGATCAAATCGGTGCTGATGGATCAGCGGGTAGTCGTCGGCGTCGGCAACATCTACGCGAATGAGGCGCTGTTCCAGTCCGGCATCCACCCCAACCGCCCGGCCGGCCGGATCAGCGCGCGCCGGCTCCAGTTGCTGCACGCGGCGGTGATCGAGGTGCTGGATGAGGCCATCCGCCAAGGCGGCACCACGCTACGCGACTTCAGCGGCGCCGACGGACTGCCTGGCTACTTCCAGCTTTCGGTATCGGTGTACCAGCGCGAAGGTCACCCCTGCCCGAATTGCGGCGTAGCAATCCGCCGAATGGTGATCGGGCAACGAGCCACCTTCTGGTGTCCGGACTGCCAGCGTTAGGGACACAGTGATTGATTCACTGCCGCCGCGTTCCCACGGGTTCACGTAATCCGGCTGTGACATCCATCAGGTGCTCAAATTGAACGTTGCGACTAAGCTGGCTCAATGAACTCTTCATTGAGCGTCAATGACCTGTCCTCTTTTTTCGCGGCCCGCCAGCATGTGCTGGCTGCACTGCTGTTCGGTTCCTTCGCGACAGGTCGAGCCAACATGCAGAGCGACCTGGACATCGCGGTCATTCCCGACAACCCTCTGTCGGCGAACCAGACGATGGCACTGGTTCGCGATCTGGCCATACAGTTCGGCCGCCCGGTGGACGTCATTGACCTCGCTGTCCAGCATGGCCCCGTCGCCAGCGAGGCACTGACGCGAGGCCGACTCGTGTATTGCGCCGACCCTGTGGCTTATGCCGAGCGCCTTCGTCGCATGGTCTATGACCAGGAAGATTTCGTTTCCGTACTCCGCAAAGCAGACCGAATGGTTATTCAGAGATGGTTGAAGACGTCGTAAGAAACAAGATTCGGTCGCTGATGCGGAGTCTGGAGCGAGTCCGGACGAAAATTCCCGCTTCTGCCGACGCGTTGGCGAACGATGTCGATCTGCAAGACATTGTCGTCATTAATCTGGAACGCGCCGTCCAGCAGGCGGTGGACATCGCCACTTATGTCATCGCCGATCACGGCCTCCGTGCGCCCAGTGACATGGCGGATGGATTCCGCATTTTGTCCGAGCAAGGCTGGATCAGCGACGCCACGGCCTCCTCAATGCGTGCAGCGACCGGGTTCCGCAATATCGCCGTCCATGAGTACGACAAGCTGAACTGGCAAATTGTCTACACGATCGGCACCGTGCATTTGGATGATTTTCGACGCTATGTCGCCGAATTGAACGAAAGCTCGGCCATCAGGCTCTGACCGCAGTCCTAGCCGAGTATCCCCGCTGCGCTGCTCATCACCGGCGTCACCGCAATCGCTTTGAACACGATGAGCTGGCCGATACCGACGCAAAGCCCAAGGGCCGCGCCGACTGCGATCAGCATCCACTCGTCTTCCTGGAACGCGGGACGCAACATCTGCTCGAACTTCGGCGGGGACAGGCGTTCCAGACGCGAGGACAGCACGGTGGCGATATCCATCGCGTCCTTGGCGTAGTCGTCCACGACATGCAGTGTTTCCGGCAGGCGCTTGACCAGCCGTTCCACTGCGGTTTGCTTCATCTGGATGTACTTGCGCGAGCCGACTGCGAGCGCCACAAACGGGCGAGCGAATCCGGCTTGCTCGTCGATGGCACGCTGCACGTTGCGGGCGATAAGCGAGAACACCCGACCGGAATGCACACCGGTGAGCACGGCTTCGAGGATCTTGCGCGGAGTGACGATCTCGTCGGCGATCAAGCGAGCGTAGTCGTGGGCGACTTCCTTCTGACGCTTGTGAAACAGGCCCTGGATGGTGAATGGACCGACCTTGTGAGGCATTTGCGGGCGGAAGATCATCCGCAGCGCGATGTAGTTGGTCAGATAGCCGACCAGCAAACCGAACAGCGGGAGCTGAAAGTCGCCCTTGTAAAACGTCCAGCCAATCATTTGGCAAAGTCCGAATACACAGCCGAAGTAAAAGCCGGACCGGCCGATGAATACGAACTCTTGCCGCCCGGTCTCTAGAAACACACGGTTGATCAGCGATTTGTCGGCCGTCAGCGTGTTCGTGACCATGCGCTTGAGATCAAATACCTGATCGATGCTGTCCTTGATCTGATCCATGATCTCGGCCACAACCTCGGGAGAGCCCTGCTGCGCCCGGCGGATCATCATGTCGCGAATGCGTAACGGGACGGTTTCCCAGATCGTCGGTTCGAACTCGGTCATGATCTCGTCGATCAACTGATCGACCAGCTCCAGCACCGGCCCTTCGAGTTCTTCGGCGACCCGATCCGGATCCAGCCGCTCGAACACCTCGCGCTCGGACACCAGATTCGGTACCAGCGTATCGCAGGCGATACCGGCCATTTTTTCCGCCTTGCGCGGCACCACCCCCTGCCAACCCAGCAGCGGTGGCTTGCCGACGAACTCCTTGGGAAAAAACATCATCTTGATCGCCAGCACATTGGTCACGTACCCCACGAGACCGCTGGTGATGGGCATCGACAGATACAGCCAGAGATTGGCTTGAAAATCCGCCCAGGCTGCTTCGAGCATGCAAACGTGTCCTTGTTATTGTCGGCCGTCGGCGATGGAGCCCTGCATCTTATAACGTCCCGCCGCATCGCAGAGTGGTCGCGGCGCCGGGGTCAATGGCGCTATCGGCCAAGTCCACCATACTCCGCCACGAAGACCAATCGACCAGGGAGATAAATTCAGGGATGAAGAGCTTCATGAATAAAACTGCGGCGATCACCGGCGCGGGTTCAGGCATCGGCGCGGCACTGGCCAAGCGACTGGCAGCCGACGGCTGTCACCTGGCCTTGTCCGATGTCAACGAAGCCGGTTTGGCGGCGACGGCAGCGGATATCCGCGATCGCGCCCCAAGCTGCCGCGTGACGACAACCCACGTCGATGTCGCGAATCGTGGCGCGGTACATGCCTGGGCCGATGCCACGGCCGACGAACTCGGCGGGGTCAATCTGATCTTCAACAACGCCGGCGTGGCGTTGGGGTCGACGGTCGAATCCGCCGACTACGCGGATCTCGAATGGATTATCAACATCAATCTGTGGGGCGTGATCCACGGCACCAAGGCCTTTTTGCCGCATTTGCGCGCCTCCGGGAGCGGACACGTAATCAACATTTCCAGCGTGTTCGGGTTGATCGGCGTGCCATCGCAGGGCGCCTACAACGCCACCAAGTTCGCGGTGCGCGGCTGGACCGAAGCCCTGCGCCAGGAACTGGAACTCGAGGGCGCCCCGGTCTCCGCGACGAGCGTGCACCCCGGCGGCATCAAGACCAACATCGCGAAATCCGCCCGCTTCACCGGCATGCAAGAACTGACCGGCATGGACGAGGACACCGGCAAGGCGCGTTTCGAGAAGATGTTCATCACGACCCCAGACAAGGCCGCGGCCACGATTCTCAAAGCTGTGAAACGCAACGCTCGGCGGGTGCTTATCGGGCCGGACGCCCATGCCATCGACTGGATGGCACGCGTTGCGCCGACCGGTTATCAGGCCTTAGTCCGCCGCAGCACCAAGTACTTTTTCAGCTGAGCTCGAACGCACGGCAGCCTCGCCGATCCCGCGGGGGTCGGCGGCTGCATCCAGCGTGTTGGCCGACCGGTTCCAGACCACCGCGTGAAAGTTGCCGTACTCGCGCCCGGCGCTCTTGAGCGTGAATCCGCGGCCGCGCAGGGTGGCCATTTCGGCTTCGCTGAGCGCACCCGGCTCGAAATAAACGGCATCGGGCAGGTATTGATGGTGATACCGGGGCCGCGAGACGATGGTGGTGGCGTCCGAACCATCCAGCGTCTCCAGTATGCCCAGCAGCACCATGGTGATGATGCGGCTGCCGCCCGGCGTGCCGAGAATGGCCACGCGGTCAGGTGTTTCCACGAAGCTGGGGCTCATCGACGACAGCGGTCGCCGGCCCGGCCCCACGGCGTTGGCCGACGTGCCAATCAGGCCGAAGGCATTCGGAACCCCCGGCTTGGCCGAAAAATCGTCCATCTCGTCGTTCAGCAGGATACCGGTGCCCGGCACCATGAACGCCGACCCGAAGGACAGGTTGATGGTCAGTGTCGCCGCCACACGATTGCCGTCGGCATCGATGATCGAGAAATGAGTCGTGTGCTCGCCTTCTTCAATCAGCGTCTGCGGCGGGATCAGGTCCGCGCTTTTGCGCGCCCGTTCGAGATCGATCGCCTCGGCGATCTCGCGCGCGTACGCTTCGCTGGTCAAGCGATCGATCGGCATCTCCACATGGTCGGGATCACCAAGCCAGGCCGCGCGGTCGCGATACGCGGTTCGCAGCGCCTCGATGACCAAGTGCTTGCGGTCCACCGCAGGTTGCTCCAGCGCATGGGTCAGCGACAACACCTGCATCACCTGCTTGAGCACCACGCCGCCGGACGAGGGCGGTGAGGCGCTGACGACTCGTACGCCGTCCACATCGAATGTTACCGGCGCGCGTTCCTTGATGCGGTAGTTCGCCAGATCCTCCAGCTGCCAGATGCCGCCGGCGTCACGCACACCGCGCACCAGCCGCTTGGCCATCTCGCCACTGTAGAAGCCATCGACCCCGTCCTCTGCCAACATCTCGAGCATATTGGCGAGGTCGGGCTGCCGGATCAGGCTGCCCGGCTCTGGGAGCCCGCCGCCCGGCAGGAACACGCGAGCGGCAGCCGGGGACCGCGACAGCGCCTGAAATCGGTACGCCAGCCGCGCTAACAGGGGACCGTCGACGGCAAAACCTTCGCGGGCCAGTCGTATCGCTGGCGCCAGGGTTTGTGCCAGCGGCAGGCGCCCATACTCCTTGGCCAGATGGACCAGCGCGGCGGGCTGTCCGGGAATGGCCGCAGCCAGCGGGCCGTCGCGGGACAAGGAAGGCACCACATCACCGGCATCGTTCTGGAACAGGGTCGCGGTCGCCGCCGATGGCGCCTCTTCGCGGCCGTCGACCATGACCTGCCGGCCGGTCTCGGCCACGTGCAGTAGCCAGAAGCCGCCTCCACCCATGCCAGAGCCAGTAGGCTCGACCACGGCCAATGCGGCGGAGACCGCAATCGCCGCATCGAAGGCGTTTCCGCCCGCTTCGAGAATTTCCACGCCGGCGGCGGTTGCATCAGGGTGTGCGCTCGACAACGCGAAGCCCGGCGGCTTGTCCGCCGCCCAGCAAAGAGTACCGGCCAGCCAGATCAGGCCAACCCATAACAGACGTCCGACCGGCGCGGTAACCATCAGCTACGACCGTAGTGCGCCTTCAATGCGGCGGCGATGGGCTCGGGCACGACACCGTCGACTTTCCCGCCCAGCCGGGCCAACTCGCGCACCAGGCTCGACGACAGGTGGGCGAATTCCTTCGAGGGCGCCAACATCACCGTGTCCACCGATTCGGAGAGATAACGGTTCATGACCGCCATCTGCTTTTCGTAGTCGAAATCCGACACGCTGCGCACGCCACGTACCAGCACGGTGACTCCAAACTCGGTCGCGAAATCAACGACCAATCCGGTGAACGGCACCACATCCACATTGGGCAGATCGTCCAGCGCCGCGCGGGCCAGATCCACTCGCTGGTCCAGCGAGAACACCGGCCCCTTGGGAAGATTCTCGCCGACGGCGACAATCACCTTCGGGAACATGGCGGCCGCCCGATGGATGATGTCGGTGTGACCATAGGTCATCGGATCGAAGGTCCCGCTATACGCCGCGATCACGCTGTCGCCTGTCATGGCGTCTCCTTGGAACTGTCGGTAGTTGGCTGGTATTCGAGCAGATGATAACGAACCTGTCCCGCCAACCCGTCCTTGAGGACCACCCAGCCGGCAGGGAAATCCGCAACATCCGTTTTGCCGCACTCTGTATACACGCGATGACCAGGCCGCAGCCGTGGCGCAATCGCTGCAAGCGACGGTTGCAACAGGCTTGAGCCGAAGGGGGGGTCGAGAAAGACGATGTCGTAATCACCGCCGCAGCGTGTGAGCACCTGCGGTGCGAGGCCGGTGATGATGTCGGCACGATCGGTGGCGTCCAGCCTGCCCAGTTGCGTTCGCAACGCTTCGGCAACTGCCGGATCGGATTCCACGAACCGGCAATGGGCTGCGCCGCGTGACAGGGCCTCCAGTCCCAGAACGCCGGTGCCGGCGTAAAGGTCCAGACAGCGGGCACCCGGCAGCCGAGGCGCCAGCCAGTTTAACAGGGTTTCGCGAATGCGATCGCCGGTCGGGCGCAAGCCCTGGCCATCGGGCACCGGAATCTGCCGCCGTCGCCAGTCGCCTCCGATGATGCGGACCTGATGGAGGCGAGCCGGCTTGTGGCTAGGCCGCCTGCGTGCCGCCAACGGTGAGCTCGTCAACCTTGATGGTGGGCTGGCCGACACCCACCGGCAGCGACTGGCCGTCTTTTCCACAAACGCCGATGCCGCCGTCCAGCGCCAGATCATTGCCGATCATGGACAGCCGCGTCAGCGTGTCCGGGCCATTGCCGATCAGCGTGGCGCCCTTGATCGGCGTCGTCACCTTGCCCTTCTCGATCAGGTAGGCCTCGGAGGTGGTGAAGGTGAAATTGCCGGACGTGATGTCGACCTGACCGCCGTCGAAATTCACTGCATAGATGCCGCGATCGACCGACGCGATGATCTCCTCCGGATCGGCGTGACCGGCCAGCATGAAGGTGTTGGTCATCCGCGGCATCGGCAGATGGGCGTAGCTCTCACGCCGGCCGTTGCCGGTGGGTGCAACGTTCATCAGCCGGGCATTCTGCTTGTCCTGCATGTAGCCACGCAGCACCCCATCATCGATCAGTACATTGCGGCCGGACGGCGTGCCTTCATCATCAATGCTGAGCGAGCCGCGGCGATCGGCCATGGTGCCGTCGTCGACCACGGTCACGCCCTTGGACGCGACCTGTTCGCCAACCCGGCCGCTGTAGGTCGAGCTGCCCTTGCGATTGAAGTCGCCTTCGAGGCCATGACCCACGGCCTCGTGCAATAGCACGCCGGGCCAGCCAGGCCCCAGTACCACCGGCATCGCGCCAGCGGGCGCGGCCTGGGCCTCCAGCTTGACCAGCGCGATGCGGACCGCTTCGCGTGCAAGTGCTTCCACCCGCTCGCCGGCGACAAGGGTGTCGTAGCCAAACCGCCCGCCGCCTCCGGCGTGTGCGCGCTCGCGGCGCCCATCCTGCTCGACCGTGACCTGCACGCTGAATCGGACTAGGGGGCGGATGTCCGCCGCCAGCGTGCCATCAGACGCCGCGACCAGTATCTCCTCGTACACGCCGACCACGTTGGCGATAACCTGGGTCACGCGCGTGTCGGCGGCGCGGGCCGCCTTGTCGGCGCGTTCGAGCATGTCGAGCTTGTCGGCCGTGGGCAGCGAAGTGAGCGGATCGATCTGACGATACCGCGCCGGCACCGGCGGTTGATCGGCACGCTGCGCGGTCATGACGCCACCGGATCGCGCGATGGCGCCGGCCGCCGACGACGCGGCTTCCAGAGCTGGAAGATGGAGTTCATCCGAATAGGCGAAGCCGGTTTTCTCACCGGACAGTGCCCGCGCCCCCATGCCCTGCTCCAGATCGAAGCTGCCGCTGCGTACGATTCCGTCCTCGATCATCCAGGATTCGGAACGGCAACGCTGAAAGTAGAGATCGGCATAGTCCACGCCGGGTCGCATCATCGCGCCCAGCAGGGAATCCAGATCGTGTTCTCGCAGCCCGGTGGGGTCCAGAAGGGCGCTGCTCGCCTGTTGAATCAGGGAATCGCTCATGGGTTCTCGTTGTGGATAAGCCGCCGGTGGCTCAGCACCGGGAATCGCGTTCGGGTCTGGCGCTGCTGTTCCAGGTCCAGATCAGCTAGCACGAAGCCCGGCATGGTCTCGGCAGCAGCCAGGGTTCGCCCCCAGGGGTCGATGATCTTGGAATGCCCCCAGGTCTGATGCCCCCGCGGATGCACGCCGGTTTGGTTGGCGCCGATCACGAAGGCCAGGTTCTCGACCGCCCTCGCCCGAAGCAACAAATCCCAATGGGCGCGACCGGTTTGGGCGGTGAAGGCCGACGGCGCAACCAGCAGCTGGGCACCCTGCTCAACCAACTGACGGTAGAGCTCCGGAAAGCGAAGATCGTAACAAATGGACAGACCCACGCAGACATCGTCCACCTGCACGCAGCGAACCGGGCCGCCCGCGACGAAATCGTCGGATTCGCGGTACTGCCGCTTCGACTCACCGGGCACCTCGACATCGAACAGATGAATCTTGTCGTAGCGTGCGATCACCTGGCCAGCCGGATCAAACACCAGCAAGGCCGGTGCAACCCGGTTCGGGTCACCGTTCACCCGAAGCGGAATCGTGCCGCCGACCAGCCAGACACCCGCATTGCGAGCGATGTCCGCAAGCGTCTGCTGAATCGGGCCGCTACCCTCGGCTTCGGCCGCCTGGACGCGGCTGGCCTGTGAGCTCGGCATTAGCGCAACGTTCTCCGGCAACACGACCAAGCGTGCGCCGGCGTCCGCGGCCTGCGTGGTCAGTTCACGGACCCGCTGCAGGTTGGCAACAACATCCGGCCCGGAATTCATCTGAATGGCAGCAACACGCATCACGATCGAGGTCCTTTGTCAGCAGCAGGGGCCGGTGTGGGTTCTACACCTCGGCGGGTAATCACCGGATCATCCCAGGTGCCGCCCAGGTGGTAAGACAATTGAGTCGCCTGATTGAGCGGCCGATCAAGCAATTCCTGGGCGATCATCAGAATCGCCCCCATCGCCGGCCCGCCGAACAAGGCACCGGCCAGCGTCACGCCAGACGACACATCGGGAGAGACGGTAATGACCTGATCATAGCTGCGATCACTCAAACCGACCGCGCCTTCGACATCAATGCTCAGCGAGGGTGCCGATACCGTGAAGTCTTCGGTTTGCGCCTGGCCGCCGCTCACCCGGAAATGGCCATCAATGCCATCGAAGGTCAGCCCGGTTTCGGTCATGTCACGGAAATCGAGGAGTAGGCGCCTGGGCAATGCATAGAACGAGAACAGGCCCAGCACCCGTCCGGCCCCTGGATCAACGGCAGCCAGCGCGCCATCCCTGAAGCTGATATCCAGCGCTCCTGTGGCGGTTTCCAGATGCAGGCCTTCCGGCGAATCCGGCCAACCGATGTTCAGCGCGATCCGCGCCGACTCCGCCCGAACGTTTGGCACGAATCCGGCTGCGAACATCACCTTGTCGATGCGCGCGGTCTCGAGCACGCCTGTCAGCCCGGCACGCGTCACATCATCGGGCCGCGCTGCGTAGCCACCCAGTTCCAGATCCACCTCGCCGCCCTGCAAGCGCAGCGTATCCAGCGAGATGCCCGACGGCCTGGGTACGGCCTTCATGACCAAACGCCCGGCATTGAGATCGGCCACCTGCAAATGGGCGATCTCAATGTCGATTTCTGGCCAGCTCTGCGGCAGCTGCATGGGCTCCCGATCGGTCGCAGTAGCCTGCATCTTTGCCAACCGCTCGGTGTAGAGGTGGTCCAGGCGTGCATACCAGCGACCACGGCCTGCGCCGTCAAACGCCAGCTGGCCTTCGGCCGCCCCCACGAGTTTGAAGTCACCGCCTTGCGGGCCGAACTGCCCGCGAATCGATTGCTGACCCAGACGCAACGGGCCGGCGCTCAAACGTCCGGCCGTCAGATCGATACGAACGGACGACGACTCTCCGCCCCCACCCTGAGTGGCTAGCTCACCCAACCATGTCGACCAGTCCAGCACGTCGACCACCGGGGCGGTTCCGGTGACCACCACGCCGGCGTCCGGCACACCGGGCCGTCCACCGCCGCCAAACCCAAGCCCGGCGGCAGCGAACAGATTGTCCTGTTCGCTACGCACATCGGCCACCATCCGATCACCGACCTCGACACGGGTCAGCCGCGGCCACTCGTTGTGGATGGGAAACTCGACGCGCAGCGGTAGCGCAGCCGAGGCGTCCTCTTTGTTCAGCGGCGCGGGCAGCGTCGAGACGACATTGACCAGATCCGACCGAACGATCAGCGATCGCGGCATCTGCCGATCCAGCGCCAGTTCAGCGGACAGGGTCGCGTGACCATCAAGCCGCGCCCGCATGGCATCGGGCAGCATCCTCGCCCAGGGATCGTTATCGGTGTCGAAGCGCACCGGCGATTCCAGCGCCAGCCGCGTCACCTGTCGAACATCAAGCCGCTCCGTCGACAGCGTCACACGTACGGGCGCCTCACGGAATACGCCCTTGAGACCGGTCGATCCAAGCCCGTCATTACTGAAGCTAATCGAACCCTGCACATCGCGGAACGGCTCCGGCATCTGCTGCGACTGCAGTTCGATGCCCGTCAGGGTGACCGTGCCGGCGAACCGGGTCGCGTTGATGTTCTTGAGCGGAATGTCCAGCGACAAATCGAGATGACCAAAACCGCGGGGATCGAGCAGCTTGTCCAGATACCCCACCCGCGACGACAGCGGCGAGGCCGACAGGAACGAGAGCATGCGATCCACGGAGCCATTCGCCCCGCCATCGACATCCAGCACCGGCTCGCGGAAATCCTCAATGATCACCGTCGCCGGCGTCAGCGCCACCCCGAGCATGCGACCGGAGACGGCCTCCACGCTAAGCGACTCGCCGTCGATGATCAGTTGGGCGACGGCGTCGTCGATGGTCGGCCAGCCTTTACCGATACTGAGCGTGCCCGGATTAATATTCAGCTCCAGCCGAAAGCTGCCATCGCCGTTGCGGAATGGAAACTGATCCACCGCCCCGGCGATGCGCAGACGCCCGCTGCCAACACGCCCATCGACCACGGCCTGGTCCAGCCAGGCCCGCAGATTCGGGTGCCATTGCCTCGGCACCAGGGGCTTGAGCGCGGTGGCATCTTCGCTGGCCAGCGCCAGCTCCACATCCAGCTGCGGCGCCTGCTCGCCGAGAACCACTTCGACCGAGCCGTTCGCCCGCGCCGCGTGTCCGGCCGCGGCCAGATCGGTCAAACGAATGCGCCAGGCTGATCCTTCTCGGCGCCAGTGTACCGACGACGTGAGCTGATCAAGCTGGACCGGCTGTTCCAGCGTTGCCGGCAACTCGATCGCGACATTGTCGCTGTCCAGCTCCAAGGTGCCGCCGTCCTGAGTCAGGCTCAACACCCCGGACAAGCCGCTGACTGCCGGTTGCTGATCCTGTGCGAGCAAGCCAACGCGGTGAAGCCTGGCCGTCAGCGAAACGGCCGGTGGCGTATCGGGCTGATCCGCCGTCCATTCGATTTCGGACAGTAAATCCTCGACCTCGCCGGTGACGCGCGGTAGCGCGCCCGACGCATCGACACCGGACAACCAGGGCAACAGGCTTCGCAACTGCACACGCGAGGCTTGCACCGCCAGCCAGCGCCGCGATTCAGAGGCCCGCTGCTCGAGCACCACGCGGTCTGCCGCCCAGTCGGATCCATCGCTGTTGCGAACACCCAGATCCCGCACGACGACTCGCTGCTGTTTGCCGTCCAGCGTCGCGGCGAAATCCGCCTCCACGCCATCCAGGGCGCCCGGCCCATCAAGCTGGCGCAATCGGCCGCTGCGAACCCGGCCATCCAGCGTGGCTTCGCCCTGCGAGGTCCATGAGAATTGCGATTCCAGCTCCAGGGTGTCGCCGGTCAGACCCAAGGGCAGCGGCAGCCAGGCATCCATCCAGCGCCCCGGCTCCAGCCCATCGATCCGCGCCCGACCGCCTACGCCCAGCAGCTTGCCGTCCGCCGTTTGCGACAAGCGCATGGACGCCTTCAACCGACCGCCACCCAGCTGCGAAACGCCGGATAGCTCGATGTCCAAGTCTGTGCCGATGCGGTCTATATCCAGATCGACCTGACGGAACCACATGGGCGGACGGTCGCGATGCTGGTCATGCCAGAGCAGGCTGGCGTCCGACATCTGAACATGGCCCAGACCGGCCAACTGTTGACTGACAGCCACTGATTCGCCGCCCTGCCCAACACTGATGCCGCGCACACGCACGGCGCCGTCCGCGTCGCGCACGACTTCGACAACGGCGCCCACGACATTAATGGCGACGGGCATGATGCGACCCTGCACCAGGTCCCGCAGTGAAAATCCGAGCTCCAGCTCGGCCACTTCCAGTGCCGGTGTGACTGGACTGACGCCCTGCAAGGCCACGTCGAAGAACTGAAGCGTCGGACGCAGGCCGCGCCAGGTGAGATCCATGTCGCCAATATCCACCGGGCGGTTCATCACCGCTGCGACCCAGTCCTCGATGTTCTGCTTGTAGCTCGGTGCAGCGAGCACGGCGAGCCTGAACACGCCCACGACCAATGCAGCAAGCACAAGGCTGCTGGCGACCGCGGTCACGGTCCAGGTCCAAAGCCGGCGTCGGCTACGCTGCATTCAGGTCGTGCTCCGTCGTATCTCGCGGCCAAGCGCGCGTATGCGCTGCTCGCATGTCCTTACACAAGCACCACGTCAAACTGTTCCTGGGTATAAACCGCTTCCGCCTGCAAGCGCACAGGCAGGTTCACGGCATCTTCCAGTTCGGCCAGCGCGGTGGACTGATCTTCGAGCAGTCGGCTGATCACGTCGGATGACGCCATCACCAGCATTTCCTTGGCCTCGAACTGACGGGCGCTGCGCATGATCTCGCGGAAGATTTCGTGACAGACCGTTTCCACGGTCTTCACCGAACCGCGCCCACCACAGGTCGGACACACATCACACAAGATATGTTCCAGTGATTCGCGCGTGCGTTTTCGGGTCATCTCCACCAGACCCAGCGGCGACACCCCAGAGATCGCGTTGCGCGCCGGATCACGCGCCATGGAGCGCTCGAGCACGCGTAGCACCTGCTTGCGATGCTCGTCATCCTGCATGTCGATAAAGTCGACGATGATGATGCCGCCCAGATTGCGCAGGCGTAGCTGCCGGGCCAGGGACTGCGCGGCTTCGAGGTTGGTCTTGAAAATCGTTTCTTCGAGATTCCGGTGCCCGACGAAGGAACCGGTGTTGACGTCCACCGTGGTCATCGCCTCGGTCTGGTCAATGATCAGATAGCCGCCGGACTTGAGCATCACCTTCCGGTCCAGCGCGCGGTTGATCTCATCCTCCACGCTGTACAGATCGAAGATCGGGCCTTCTCCGTCATAGAGTTCGATGCGGTCGGATGCCTCGGGTATGAATCGCCGCGCAAAACGCACGACCCGCTCGTAGCTCTCCGCCGAGTCGATCCGGACACGGTCGACGTCCGTGCCCATCAGATCACGAAGAATGCGCATCACCATGGGCAGGTCGCCGTAGACCATCGAGGCCTTCGGAGCGTCCTTGGCGCTGCGGCGGATGGAATCCCAGAGCTTCATCAAGAACTGCACGTCCGCGCGCAGCGCTTCCTCACTGGCACCCTCGCCTGCCGTGCGGACGATGAACCCGGTGGTCGCGCCTTCGACCGCAATCACCGACTCCAGCGTCTGCTTCAACCGCGTGCGCTCGGCATCGTCCTCGATACGAGCGGAAATTCCGACATGTCGGGAATACGGCAGCAACACCAGATAGCGGGACGGAATACTCAGCTGCGTGGTCAGGCGGGCGCCTTTGGTGCCCAGCGGGTCCTTGACCACCTGCACCAGCACTTCCTGGCCCTCGTGAACAAGCTCCTGAATGGCCGGCTCTTCGCCGATAGGCACATCGCCGGTGGGCAGGATGTCGTGCGCGTGCAGAAACGCCGTGCGCTCCAGGCCTACATCGACAAACGCCGCCTGCATGCCCGGCAAGACCCGACACACGGTCCCCTTGTAAAGGTTGCCGACCACGCTGTACCGCGACTCGCGCTGGACGAAGACCTCCTGCACCAGGCCGCTCTCAACGAGCGCGACACGGGTTTCCTGCGTGGTCACATTGACCAGAATTTCCGTGCTCATGCACGCACCGCCGTGATTCCGGCCTCCGCCAGCAAATGACGAGTCTGCGCCATGGGCAGCCCCACCACACCGGTGTAGCTACCCTGTATGGACTGGACCCAGGCACCGGCGATCCCCTGGATGGCGTAGGCGCCGGCTTTGCCCTGCGGTTCGCCCGAACGCCAATAGGCCGCGATGTCCTGATCGGTCCAGACATCCATCTCCACCGTCGTGCTCGTCAGCAGGCTGCGTACGCCCTCTGTCGTGACCAGCGCTACGCCGGTCAATACGCGATGTGATCGCCCAGACAGCCGTTGCAACATCGACTGGGCATCCGATTCATCAGTGGGTTTTCCGAGTAGCGTGCCGTCAATCTCGACCAGCGTGTCGGCCGCCAGCACCGGCCCCTCGACCACGCAGGCTACCGCCGCGGCCTTGCGTTCGGCCAGGGCGACAACCAGCACGTCCGGCTCGGCCATGTCGGCGGTCTCGTCAATATTCGAGGCACGCACATCAAAGCGGTAGCCGGCCTGGGTCAGAAGCTCACGCCGCCTTGGGGAGGCGGATGCCAGATGAAATTCGGCGCGACCCCGAGCGCTCCCGTCGGAGGATGATTGATTCATGTCCAAATTATCGCACGGCATCGGCAAAACGCCGGCCTGCGTCATACTGAGACTCAACGGCCACGAACAACATGACGGCGCTGGCCACCACAACAACAAGCGCCACTGGGGAGAGATTCAATGCAACATCCACTCGGCGATTTGATCCGCGCGACACTGGGCGCGCTGGCAGCAGGCATCCTGCTCGTCGGCTGCGGGCAGTCCAAACCCGTCGACGCGGCCTCCACCGGGCCGCGCACCGTCGACGACCTGTTCACGGTGATCCAGAACTCCGCTGACAACCGCTTGGACGTGCTGGCAAATGACAGCGGCGATGCCTTGACTCTCGCCGCGGCGCCCGACACCACCGAGGCCGGCGGCACGCTGACCCTGCGCGCCGACGACAGCCTCGCCTACACACCTCCCGCCGATTACACAGGCGCCGACCGGTTCGAGTACAGCGCAGGAGATGCCCGCGGTATGACCGCCTCGGCGACGGCCGAGATCGTGGTGCAGGCGGTGCAGCCACCGCCGGTGGACGTCGCCTGCAACGACCGCGACGCCCGCCTCGCCGCGGGGCTTGGCTATTGCTTCGACGCGTTCTTCGAAACCCTGCATGACGGCACGCGCATCGACATGACGGTGTATGTCCCCCACCCAGAGACGCTGGGCAGCATCGCCTGCCCCGGCGCGGCTACGGCGGTCGAGTGCGGTCAGTTCGACGCAGAGGCTGGCGAGTTGGGATACGCGCCGCTGGTCATCCACAGCCATGGCTTCGGCGGCGCGAAGAATCCGGATTTTTCGGTCGAGCCCGCTCATTTCGTCGACAACCAGGCCGCGCTCGCCGCCTGGAACAGCGGGTATTTCGTCATCTCGTTCTCGCAGCGCGGCTTCGGCCAGTCTGGCGGGCAAATCGGGCTGATGACACGCGAACTCGAAGGCCTGGATCACAACGAATTACTGGACTGGGCCATCAAGCATCTGCGCGGGGAGTCGACGGCTGGCGCCGGTGATTCGGTTTACCAGTTCGTGTTCGACGAAACGAATCCCGAACACCTCAGCAGCGCCCCGGTGGCAGACAACCGTCCGTCACTGCTGATGAGCGACGGGCATGGTCGGTTGGCTCCGACGGCCGGCGACGACACGGCCGACCCAGCCGTCGGCATGCTGGGCTATAGCTACGGCGGCGGCTGGCAGTACACCGCCTCGGCCTCCGATACGCTGGAAACCAGCGGACGCGCGCCCCTGGAACGTTTCGACGCACTGATCCCTGAAGGCACCTGGAACGATTTACGCTATTCCCTGCATGCCAACGATGTACCCAAGGGCTACTGGATCACATTGCTGTTCAGCTTCGCGGTCGAGGGGGGCACGCTGACCAATGGTCAGCCCACGCCCCCGCTGATCAATCAGGCCTTTGTCGAGGCCATGGTGCTCAACCGCGCCAGTGCCGACCTGCAGAACACGCTGGGCCGCAACGGGGTCTCGGACTACTGCGACGAGACCACGGGCGTGCCCACCACGGCCGATGTATTCCACATCCAGGGCGTGCGTGACACCCTGTTCGACTTCAATGAAGCCTATGACGATGCGAGCTGCTTCGCCCGCAGCGGCCGCGATGTCCGGTTCCTGCTGGTGTCGGGCGGGCATCCGCTCACCGTCACGCAGCAGCCGCCCTATACCGGTCAGCGCACGGCCATGGACATCGACGAAATCGTGCATTGCGATCTCCCCGTGGACGCCGACGGCGATGGCGACATCGGCCAGGAGCGTCTGGCGGTCGCCGAACTGATGTTTGCCTGGTTCGAGGACAAACTGCGTGGCGACACGGGCGCAGCCGACCACATTCCGGCCGTGTGTCTGACCCAGCCGAACACCGATTCGGCCGACACCCTCACCGACCCGCGTTTCCACCCGGCGAGCGAGAATGCAGCCTCCTTCCGCTACCTCAAGGAAGGCGTGAGCCTGCCGAGCATGGACGACATCCGAATTGGCGCGACCTCGCCATCGGGCCGTCCGGCCGCCTATCAATGTGATGGCGGCGAGTCGGCACGCTGCGACCTGGGCACGGTGAACCTGCTTCTGGGCGGCGCGGCCGACGCAAACGCCGAAGTATTCGTGCCGGTCTACACGGTGCCGGAGGGCGAAGCACGTGTCATGGCCGGCATACCGACCGCGCGCTTGCAGCTCGATTCACTGGTGATCGATCCGATCATCTTTATCGGCATGGGCGTGGAGCGCGACGGCGAAGTGGTCACCCTCCACGACCAGATCACCGCGATTCGCAATACAACGACCTTTCCATGGGCCGACACCGCTGGCGTGGTCAACACGCATGACAGCGGCACCACGCCCTATTTCTACGGCTGTTCACCGGATGCCGAGCTGCTGTGCGAGCGCGGCCGACTCAGTGGCATCTCGATCCGCCTGCTGCCCGGCGATCGGGTGGGGCCGATCTTTTCGTCGGCCGATATCCAGTATCCGCGGGTGATCAATGTGCCGGGGACGATGAGCATTAGCGGCGACATCGAACTGCCCATCGAAGCTGCGACACCGCTGCCACCCAGCAACAACCCGACCTGATCCGCCATGGCCGCTGCCGTGCCCGAGCTACAGTTCCACCCCGGCCGCCTGGATGACCCGCGGGTGCAGGCGCTGCTCCGCGAGCACCTGCAATCCGCGGCTAGCCTGTCACCACCAGAGAGCGTGCATGCTCTGGATACCAGTGGCCTGTCGGCCCCCGGCACCTGGTTCTGGAGCCTGTGGGCCGATGACGCAACGCTGGTTGGCATGTGCGCGCTCAAGACGCTGAACACCGCGCATGCGGAGATCAAGTCGATGCGCACCGCCAGCGACTGGCTCAGGCGTGGGGTGGGCGACGCGATGATGCGGCATCTGCTCGGCCAGGCCGAGGTGCTGGCGTTTTCCCGGCTCAGTCTGGAGACCGGGTCAGCGCCGGCCTACGCGCCGGCTCGCAGGCTTTATGCCCGGCATGGTTTTGTAGCTTGCGGCCCGTTTGCCGACTACGTTGCCGACCCGCACAGCCAGTTCATGACGCGACGGCTGGACGCAGCGGGCCCAAGCCTGACGGGCTAGCGGTGATACGGATGGCCACTGACAATCGTCCAGGCACGATAAATCTGTTCGGCGAGCACCACCCGGACCAGAGCATGCGGCAACGTCATTGCGCCCAGTGCCCAGGTGGCATCGGCGCGCGATAGCACGCGAGGGTCCAGGCCGTCCGGGCCGCCGATGATGAAGGCCACATCCCGCCCGCTGTGCAACCAGCTCTCGAAGGATTCGGCCCAGCCCTGGCTGGTCGCCTGCCGCCCGAGTTCGTCCAGCGCGATGACTTGATCACGCTCAGACAGCTTGGCGAGAATGCGTTCGGCCTCGGCCAGCCGGGCCCGCTCGACATCGCCGCCACTGCGGTCACCGGGGTTGATCTCCAGCAACTCCAGCCGGCATTCACGCGGCATGCGCTTGGCGAATTCCTCGTAGCCCGCGTTCACCCACTTGGGCATTCGCTTGCCCACAGCGATCAGGCGGATGCGCATCCAGTAGCCAGGCGCCGGCCGCGATCAGGGCGCGGCGGAGGCGTCCTCGCCCGACGACGCCGACGACGCATCGGGCGGAGCGCTCCAGAGCTTTTCCAGCTGGTAGAACGCACGGCTTTGCGCCGTCATCACGTGGACGACGACATCACCCAGATCGACCAGCACCCATTCGGCCTGGTCCATCCCTTCAATACCCAAGGGCATTCGGCCCGCATGCTTGGCTGCCATGATCACCGCGTTGGCGATGGACTTGACGTGCCGGTTCGATGTGCCGGTGACCAGAACCATGCGGTCGGTCACGGAGGTAAGATCGGCCACCTCAAGCTGACGCATGTCGCGCCCCTTGAGATCGTCGATGGCTTCAGTAGCCAGATTGGTCAGTTCATCAAGCGTCATAGACGGGCGGAGACTGCTCCGAGGTTTGGGCCAGAGCGTGCCAGACGGCGTCAGGCACGAGATAGCGAACACTGCGCCCCTGCACCAGCAGGCGGCGAACTTGGGTGGAGGACACCGCCAGCGGCGTCACATTCGCAGCCAGCAGACGACCATGCAGCGATTGCTGCAAATCTTCGATGCGGTCGGTGCGCATCAATCCCGGCAATGATTCCACCGGGGACGACGGGGTGCCGGGCCGAGGCACGACAACGACATGCGCCAGCTCGCCGATATCCTCCCAGCGAAACCAGGTCACCAGGCCGTCAAAGGCGTCCTGGCCGAGAATGCAGACCAGCGGGCTGTCAGGAAACCGTTCCCGCAGCACCGCCAACGTATCGGCCGTGTATGACGGGCCGTCGCGGTCCAGTTCGATACTGTCGAGGACCAGACCGGGTTCGTCAGCGATCGCGTCGGCGATCCACTGCGCACGCACCGCATTGCTCGCGCGCGGCGCATCGCGATGCGGAGGCACACGATTCGGCACCAGGCGGACATGGTCCAGACCCAGCCGTTCGCGCAATTCCACACAAATTCGCAAATGTCCCAGGTGAACCGGATCGAAGGTTCCACCCAGCATGCCGATCGGGGCGCTCAGTGTGCAGGCCCCAGGGTCAGCATGCCGAGATCAGTGCCGGCAATGACCATCGCCGTAGACCACATATTTTTCGGACGTCAGCCCCTCCAACCCGACCGGGCCGCGCGCATGGATCTTGTCGGTGGAGATGCCGATCTCGGCGCCCAACCCGTACTCGAAACCATCGGCGAAGCGGGTCGAGGCGTTGACCATGACCGAACTCGAATCCACCTCGCGCAGGAAACGCCGCGCCGTGGTCAGGTTCTCGGTGATGATGCTTTCGGTGTGACCGGAGCTGTACCGGGCGATGTGATCCATCGCCGCGTCCACATCTGCGACCACACGAATCGACAGGATCGCGTCGAGATATTCGGTTGCCCAGTCGTCGTCGGTCGCCGGCAACATGTCCTGCACGAGTGCCTGCGTCTGCTCGCAGCCACGCAGCTCAATGCCGGCATCGCGGTAGGCTGCCACCAGCGGCGGCAGCAATTCGGCCGCGCGAGACTCGGCGATCAGCAAGGTCTCCATGGTGTTGCAGGTGCCCAGCCGCTGTGTCTTGGCGTTGACAGCGATAGCCACCGCCTTGGCCGCATCGGCCGCGTCGTCGATGTACACATGACAGATGCCATCCAGATGCTTGATCACCGGCACCCGCGCATGTTCGGCAACAAAGGCGACCAGGCCCTTGCCACCACGGGGCACGATCACGTCCACATAGGCCGGCATGGTCAGCAGCTCGCGTACCGCCGCACGGTCGGTGGTCTGCACAACCTGAACCGCATCGCTGGGCAGGCCTGCCGCTTCCAGCGCTTCGGCGATCACCGTGGCGATGGCGCGGTTGGAATGAATGGCTTCGGAGCCGCCACGCAGGATCACCGCATTGCCGGACTTGAGACAAAGCGCGGCAGCATCCGCCGTCACATTGGGGCGGGATTCGTAGATGATGCCGATCACGCCCAGCGGTACGCGCATCTTGCCGACCTGAATGCCCGAGGGACGGGCCTTGAGGTCGGTGATGGCACCGATGGGATCGGACAGGCCGGCGATCTGGCGCACGCCATCGGCCATGGCCTCGATGCGTGCGTCGGTCAGTTCCAGCCGGTCCAGCAGCGCGGCGTCCAGACCGGCCTCGCGCCCTGCGGTCATGTCCTCGGCATTCGCCGACTTGATGCGTGCACGGCCATCCAGCAGGCGTTCGGCCAGTTCGAGCAAGGCGGCATTCTTCGCACCGGGCTCGGCCACCGCGACCTTGCGCGCTGCCGCACGCGCACGCTCGCCCACACCGCGCATGTAGGCGGCGATGTCCTGGGTCTGCGTGTCGCTAATGGTTGCCGTCATTGTTCGCTCGGGTTCGGTCCGGCCATGGCGTCCTGCACGTCATGGCGCTCATGCATTCAGGGGTTCCAGCCTGGCCGCCGCAGCGGCCATCCAGCCGCGGGCGTCGCGGCCGGCGGCCAGTACCCAGACCAATGTTAGCAAGTCGCCCCAGGGATCATGTTTATCGACGCCCTTGGCGCCGCGATCGGCGCGGCCCGCCAGCGACAGCATCCAGCGCACGGAAGCCGGGGAATGCCGTCGCGCGGCCTGCACCATCAGCGGAATCCGCCGCCGGAACACGCCGATTTGCGCGCAGACCGCTTCGGCATCATGGGCATTGACCACCCGCGCCAGCTTGCGCAATTCGGCCGCCAGAATCGCGACGATCGGAAATGGCTCCAGCCCTTCTTCGCGCAGCCGATCCAGCGTGCGCAGCGCCGCTTCCGGCGGGCCGGCCAGGGCCTTGTCGATCAGATCGAATACGGCAAAACGCGCATGGTCGGCCACGGCGTCGGCCATTAGCTCGACATCAATGCGCCGCCCCGGGTGCAGCAACGCCAGCTTGGCGATGTCCTGGGCGCCGGCCAGCAAGTTGCCTTCGACGCGCTCGGCCAGCAATGCGACGGCATCCGGCTCCGCCTCGATGCCTTCCTGGCGAAGCCGCGCACCGAGCCAGCGATGCAGGTCGCGACCCTTGGGCGTCCAGCCGAAAACCGTCACGCCGACCTTGTCGACCGCCTTGAACCAGGCGCTGTTGCGGCTGCGACTGTCCAGCTCCGCGCAGATGATCAGAATCAACGTGTCCGGTGGCAGCGCCTGCGCGGCATCCTTGATCGCCGCGCCGCCATCGCGCCCCGGCGACCCGGTCGGTAAGTGCAGTTCGATCAGCGTCTTTTCCGCGAACAGTGACATCGCCCGCCCGGCCGCACGCAGCTCCGACCAGTCGAAGCCGCCTTCGGCATGCAGCACGCGCCGATCGGTATAGCCCTGCGCCTTGGCAGCCGCGCGCACCGCATCGGCCGATTCAGTGACCAGCAGCGGCTCTTCGCCCGCGATGACATACATCGGAGCCAGCCCCTGCGACAGGGCTTGCTCAAGCCGATCTGGAGTCAAGTTCATGCTTAAATAATACCTATGACCGCCCGAAGAATGACGATCACCGATCGATGGCTGGCTGCCGCACAGCGCGGGCTGGAGGTTGCGCTGGATTCCGCGCCACCATCGCAGCGCCCCTCACCCACCGCCGCCCAGCCAACGCAGCTGACGGACCTGGACCGCGCACACGCCGCCGGCCTGATGCGCGTCAATCATGCCGGCGAGGTCGCGGCCCAGGCGCTCTACCATGGGCAGGCTTCGGTGGCGACGAATCCCGCCTTGCGCGCCCAGTTGCTGGAGGCCGCCGACGAGGAGCAAGACCACCTGGCGTGGTGCGCGCAGCGATTGGGTGAACTGGACAGCCGACCGAGCCGGCTCGGTCCACTCTGGTATGCCGGCTCCTATGCGATCGGTGTCGCAGCCGGCGCGATCGGCGACCGCATCAGTCTGGGCTTCGTCGCGGAAACGGAACGTCAGGTCGAGGAACACCTGCACAGCCATCTTAGCCAGCTGCCGGAAGGCGATGAGCGCAGCCGCGCGATCGTCGAGCAGATGAAACAGGATGAGGCGAGCCATGGTCAGGCCGCGCGAGACGCCGGTGGCGCAACGTTGCCGCCGCCTGTTCGCTGGGCCATGCGCGGTGTCGCCAAGCTCATGACCACGCTGGCGTACTGGATCTGATCGCCGTCAGCGGCCGGCAAGTGCGGACCTGATCCGCGTCAATGCATCCTGCGGATTGGCGACAGCCAGCAGAATTCCGCCGTCACCCGTGCGAATTTCCAGCACCGGCGTGTTCGCCGGACCCACCACGAACGCACGCCCATAGGCCATGCTGAACCAGCCCAGGTGCACGCCCGGCAACGAGACCCCCTTGAGCCGACGACCAACGACCTGCCCGAGATTGCGCGGCGGATAGTGAATCTGCACGGCATCGAGTTGCAGCGCTGACAACGGCACGTGGTGACGAAACAGTCCGCCGGCGACCAGCCTCAGCGTGCTGCCATCGATTTGCGCCCGGCAGGTCCGTGTCGCTGATAGGCCCAACGCGAACAGGCTGCCGCCCGCCGTGGCCACCAGAATCAGCCCCGCCAGCGGCAAGCCGGTGGCGCGGGCCGCCAGCCAGTAAATCGTCAGCGGCAACACCAGCGTCAGCACCGCCAACCACGCATCCGTGGTCCAGTGCGGACGCGCCAGCATGATGGTCTGCGTCGTGCTCAAGCGTCAGCGCCCATTGACGACCGCGGCTCCAGCGGCCGGATCACTTCGGCATGTTCCGGCCGTAGAAGATCTCTTCAAACTCGTGATGCACCTGGGAACGGATGCGGCGCTGCGACTTGTCGTCCAGGTCTTTGACGCCTTCGCCGAACAGGTAGTCGTCCAGTTCGAACTCCTTCACCCGCATCTTGGTGTGGAACAAGTTCTCCTGGTACACGTTCACGTCGACCATCTGGTAGCGCTGCTTGATATCGCGGTCCAGGAAATTCTGGATGGAATCGATCTTGTGGTCGATGAAGTGCTTGCGTCCACGCACGTTGCGGGTAAATCCGCGCACCCGGTAGTCCATGATCACGATGTCCGACTCGAAGCTGTGAATCAGGTAGTTCAGGGCCTTGAGCGGCGAGATCACGCCACAGGTGGATACGTCGATATCCGCCCGAAACGTCGAGATGCCGTGGTCCGGGTGAGTTTCCGGGTAGGTGTGAACCGTGATGTGGCTCTTGTCGAGATGCGCGACCACCGACTCCTTGTCCGGCCCTCCGATGGGCTCCTCGGAGATCAGCATGGTCACGCTGGCACCCTGCGGTTCGTAATCCTGCCGCGCCACATTGAGGATGTTCGCGCCGATGATGTGCGCGACCTCGGTCAGAATCGCGGTCAGCCGCTCGGCGTTGTAGGCCTCATCGATGTACTCGATGTACTCCTTCTGCTGCGTCGCCGTCCGTGCGTAGCTGACGTCGTAGATATTGAACGACAGGCTCTTGGTCAGGTTGTTGAAACCGTGGAGCTTCAGCTTGCTGCTTGGGGACATGGCGACTCAGCTGCGGAGGGGAGCATCAGATGGAATGCCGGAGCGCGAAGTGAAAACTGACATCCGGCGAGCTCTTGGCGACCGGGTTTTCAGCCACCGCGAAATCCAGCGTTGTGGTGTCGGACAGGCGCAGGACGCCGCCGGTTGTAATGACCAAAGCACCGCGGGCGATCTGGCCGAGCGCGGAATCTTGATACAACGGCGTATGCCCGTAAACCTCCACCTTCGCTTCCAGCCGCTCATGCAGCCTCAGCGCCAGCCCCAGCGACCCCAGGCCGGCCCAGCGCCGTTGCTGTGATGGCAGGAGGTCGCCATCGGCCATCACCAGCGCGCCCACCCCACCGAAAGTGCCCCACCAGGTGCCGGACGGACCGCGGAAATCAACGGTCATGCTACCGCCCATGCCCCCGCTGCCCGTGAGTTTATCGGCCTCCCCCGTTGGCAGCTTGACCGCGACACGCACAACGGTCTTACCAACCGGACGGGCCACGCCGAGCTGCACATCACCCATGCCGCCGGTCGCCTGCTGCAGGTCGATCACGGCCTGACCGTCGCGCTCGTAGCGCACCAGCAGGCGATCGCGGGGCGCCTGATCTCGACCGCCGCCGGGCAGCCCGGTGAAGTCATGCCAGTCGTCGATGAATCCATCCAGGCCACCGCCGGTGTGTGTCACGTAGGGGACATCGGCCTCCAGCAGCCAGCCGCCCAGATTGACAACGCCGCGCAAAGCCACGCGCACCGACTCAGCGTCCAGCAGGATCGATTCGCTACCAGCCGCACCGGGGCTGCCGCTGGTATCGGTCGTGTACTCGCTAGTCCAGTCGACATCCAGGCCCCAGCCGACCGCGCCGGCATCGGGCGCGACGGCGCGCCCGAGTTCCGGCAGGCCATGGACCTGCATCAATAGATGTTGATTGCTGTGTGCGAACCCGACCGGCTCATACCCATGGGCGACGCCCAAAAACACAGACGCCGACACCAGGGTCGGCAGCAGCAGTTGTCGCATTCCTTCGCAACCTCTTGTCAGGCGATGTGCGGCAGCGGTGCAAAGCCACTGCAGCTTGTCGGATCAGGCTGAAGTATACCGGTCCACTTTGCTAGCATGGCCGCCCTTTGCGATTCGACAACCCACCCAGCGGCGGCGCCATGCAACCCACCGAAAATCTCCGCATCGATTCCATACGCCCGGTCGCCACGCCGGCCCTGATCCAGGCCGAACTGCCGTTAACCGAGGCCGCCAGCCAATTGGTCTCGCGGACCCGCGGCGAGGTCCAGCGCGTGCTGTCCGGCGAGGATGATCGCCTGCTGGTCGTCGTCGGCCCCTGCTCCATCCATGATCCCAAGGCCGCGCTGGAATATGCGCAGCGCCTGAAGCCGCTGCGCGAAGCGCTGGCGGACGATCTGCTGATCCTGATGCGGGTGTACTTCGAAAAGCCGCGCACGACCGTCGGCTGGAAAGGTTTGATCAACGACCCCGACCTGGATGAGAGCTACCGCATCAACCACGGCCTGCGCACAGCCCGGCAGTTGCTGATAGAACTCAACGACATGGGCGTGCCGGCCGGCGTGGAGTTTCTGGACATCCTGACCCCGCAGTACGTGGCTGACCTGGTCAGCTGGGGCGCCATCGGCGCACGCACCACCGAATCCCAGGTGCATCGCGAAATGGTCTCCGGCCTGTCCTGCCCGGTCGGTTTCAAGAACGGCACCGACGGCAGCGTCAAGATCGCGGCCGACGCCGTCATGTCGGCCCAGCACCCTCATCATTTCCTGTCCATGACCAAGGAAGGAATGATGGGCATCTTCAACACCAAGGGAAATCCGCATACGCATGTGATCCTGCGTGGCGGCGCCTCCGGTACCAACTACGACGCGGACAGTGTCGAGGCGGCAGCCAAACTCATCACCGAGGCCGGTCTGGAGCCGCGGCTGATGATCGATTTCAGCCACGCCAACAGCCGTAAGCAGCATCGACTCCAGATGGAGGTCGGCCGCGACGTTGGCCGCCAGCTATCCGGCGGCGATGCCCGCATCATGGGGGTGATGATCGAAAGCCATCTGGTTGAGGGCAATCAGAAAATCGGCCCGCGCGAATCCCTGACCTACGGCCAGAGCATCACCGATGCCTGCCTGGGCTGGGACGATAGCGACGGCCTGCTGCGTGAACTGGCGGGGGCCGTGCATGCGCGCCGGTCACGCGGACAGCGCGCCACGGCCTGACGCGGCCACAACACTGACGGGGAAGTGGGGACATGATGCGACGCCAGACATGGATCGGATGGATGCTGGTACTGGCGCTTGCGCCAGCCTGGGCCGACTACGCCGACGAGCGACAGGCACTGCTGGACCGCGAGACCGAGTTGGCCGAGCCCGGCTCCGCGCTGAGCGAAACCGAGCGATTCGAGGCTCTGACCGCGCTGTACTTCGACTGGACCCTGCTGGAAGCACCGGAGTTCGGCACCTACATCGGCAGCCCCAAACACCAGGATCGCTGGACTGATATATCCCGCCTGGCCCAGCGCCGGCGCGAAGCGGATACGCGCCGGGCGCTGGCCATCCTGGAGGGTATCGACCGCGCCGCGCTGAGCGAGGACGACCGCTTCAACTACGACCTTTTCCTCGCCTCGATCCGGCAGGACGTGGACGGCCAACGATTCTTCAACGACGAGATGCCGATCACGCAGCTATCCGGCGTGCATCAGGATGTCGCGCAGATCCTCTCCCTCATGCCGGCGCGTTCCGTGGCTGACTACCGGAACATACTCGCGCGCCTCGACGGCGTGGAACCACTGATCGACGACACGCTGGTCTGGCTGCAGCGGGGGCTCGAAGTCGGTGCGACGCCGCCGAAAGTCACATTGCGCGAGGTGCCACAGCAAATCCTCAACCAGATCCCGGAAACAGCGGCGGACAGCCCGATGCTGGCGCCGTTCCAGCAGATGCCGGGTAGCGTGCCCGCGGACCAGCAGGCGCTGCTGAAGCAGCGGGCCGAGGCCATCTATTCCGGCGAGATCCGGCCGGCCTTTCAGCGACTGCACGAGTTCTTTGCCGAGCTCTACCTGCCCCGCGCGCGCGAAAGCATCGCAATGTCCGCGCTGCCGGACGGCGAAGCCTGGTACGCGTACAACGTCAAGGCGCGAACCACGACCGACCTGACGCCACAGCAGATTCACGACATCGGCCTGGCCGAAGTCCGCCGTATCCGTGGAGAAATGACCGCGGTGATGCGCGAGGCCGGGCACGACGGTGATTTCGCCTCATTCTTCGAGTTCCTGCGCAGCGACCCGCAGTTCTATTTCGACACGCCGGAGGCGTTGCTACGCGCCTACCGTGACATCGCCAAGCGCGCCGATCCGGAGCTGGTAAAGCTGTTCGGCCACCTGCCGCGCACACCCTATGGCGTGGTCGCCGTGCCTGCCTACGCGGAGAAGTCCCAGACGACGGCCTATTACCAGCCGGGCTCGCTGGCCGCCGGCCGGCCGGGCAACTATTTCGCCAACACCTACGCACTGGACACTCGGCCAAGCTGGGAAATGGAAGCGCTGACACTGCACGAGGCCGTACCCGGTCATCACCTGCAGATCGCGATCCAGCAGGAGCTCGGTGAGCTGCCCTGGTACCGCCGCTATGGCTGGGGCTACACGGCCTTCGTCGAAGGCTGGGGGCTTTATGCCGAGAGCCTGGGCGAAGACATGGGCTTCTACGCCGACCCCTATTCCAAGTTCGGCGCGCTCACCTACGAAATGTGGCGAGCGGTGCGTCTCGTGGTCGACACCGGCATGCATGCTCTGGGCTGGTCACGCGAACAGGCAATCCAGTTCTTCAAGGACAACGCCGGCAAGACCGAGCACGACATCGTGGTCGAGATCGACCGCTACATCGTCTGGCCCGGCCAGGCTCTGGCCTACAAGATTGGCCAGCTGCGCATCCAGGCGTTGCGCGACCAAGCACAGGCCGAACTGGGCGAGGATTTCGACATCCGGGCATTTCACGATCGTGTGCTCGGAGCCGGCGCCATGCCGCTAGACCTGCTGGAGGCCCGGATTCAGACCTGGGTTGACGAGCAACGCGCCGAGGACTGAGGGCGCGGCCTGCAAGGCCGGTTTAAGGAAACGCAGGCTTGCGGGAAAACCGGCCCGTTCCATTCGGATTGCGCCCGAAAACAGGCTATGCGGCGTTAGTCGGCGCGTCCATGCGCCTCCCCCTGCGGGCCCGCCTTCGGCGGTTTCTATTCGCTCCCGGCGAATGGGTGCTCGTCGCTTATTTGGAATGACAAAATTTCACTTCTCGCGCCTTGCCTGGCCTGTTTTCAAGCGGCAACTTGGCGGCGGGAATAGATCAGAGTTGCCTTAATGCGAATGGCGTCGGTCATGTCGCTGCGGCAGCCAGGCGGACGTCCGCGCCCATTGACGCCTGGCCCGTAGTCGGGCTCGCCGGATACTCAGACGATTTCGCAGATGAGCCAACGAGAACAAGGCGTGATGACGACTTAGGTACCTCACGCCCGTTGGCGTGGGCGCGATCAGCCAATCTCCCCGCTCCTGCTCGAACGACACCCGAAGCAATCCAGCCGCGCTGAGTTCCTCGATGCACAGTTGCAGATCCATCATCCGCAAGCCGACGCCACTCCATAGTTCGGTGAGACTGGCGTAGCTCAACGCCGTCGACTCCGACAACGGACGCTTTGCCAACACTTCAAATAGCGCGCGACGGCGCACCCGGTGGTCGACGTTCATGCGCGTATTCCCCATTAACGCGATGCGGTAGCAACACCGTATTCGCAAAGCGGTCAACGAACCGTAAATGAATTGGATACACGCGGAACCAGCTCGACAGGCGCTCAACACCGGCCGATTCAAACCAATGGCTGGCGCGATCAACGGGGTGTACACGCGGTGGAAACCACGCTCTGCGACTCGCTAGCGCGCGACGATCACCGGGAACGTTAACTCCAAGGTTTCGCTGATCATGTCCTGCGCCATCTGCGGCATGGGTGAGGCCCGCCAGATGACGTCCTTGGCCGCCTGATCCAGGGCTGCATTACCGGAGCTGCTGACCAGGTCCACACGCATGACCCGGCCCGCCCGGTCGATGGTGAATCGAACATCCAGCACCAGCCGGCGCGCGCCCTCGGGCAGGCGGCCGACAAAGCGGTCATTGCTCTCGAAAATGTGTTCGGCGATCCGCGAAAAGAAATCATTGGCGTTCACCGAATACGCGCCGGGTCGGCCGTTCGGGTCATAACGTGTATCGGCGCGACGCCCACCGACCGTCCGCGGGGCCTGCTGCGGTGTCTGGGCCACCGGCTCGGCGGGCGCCGGGCTGCGCCCACGCGCCTGTAAGTCCTCCGGCGGGCGTTGTGCCACCGGTGGCGGCGGAGGCGGCAGCGCCACCCCACCTTCACGTTGGCCAAAGTGGGACTCCACGCCGGACAAGGCGCGCGAGATCTCTGCATTCCGGTTCGGCGCCTGGCGTCGCGGGGCGCGGTCTGCAGGGTCCGGGCGGAACTCCGGCGTCGGCAGGCGATACTCCACGGGAGGCGAGGTTCGCGGTGCCGGCGCACGCGCCAACTGGTCCAGCGTGTCAGAAAGCGCTCGATCGATGTCCGCACCGGCATCCCGCCGTGGTGGCGGCGGCAGGCGCTGCGGCACCGGTTCCGGCGTCAGGTTCGGCGGCGGAAATTCGTCGCTGGGTCGCGCACGCGCCGTCTCGGATAGCGCCTGCTCAATGGCCAAATCGATATCCGGCGGCTCGGGCCGCGCCTGCTCACGCTCCGCTGGGGGAGGCGGCTCAGCCGGCTTCGCCGCCGGTGTATCCGCCGGCGTGGCTTCGCGGACAGGCGTTTCAGCGCGGGATTGCGGCTCCGCATCGGGTGCGGCGGCCTGCTCGCCCAGTGTCAGTAATGGCTCCAGGGTCAGAGCCGGCTCCGACACCGGCACGACGGCCGGTTCCGGTTCCGGCAGATCCTCGTTCTCTGGTTCCTCGTCCTCCGGCTCCCGCTGTACCAGGCGCACCTGATCCGGCGGGGCCGGACCCGGTTCAGCCGGTTGCGTCCGCGCCGATTCGGACCGCGCAACACCGGCCGAGACACCGCCGGACTCAGCCGGCTGCGACCGCCGGGGGGCTGGCGGGCGTGGCGGTGCCGGGTCGGCAAGCTGCGGCGGTGCAGCGTCCGCTGTGCGCGCCGGCTGGCCGGCGGCCGCGCTCACCGCCGGCTGGGTGAGCGCCTCCAGCCCCAACGACTGCCCGCCAAGCGTGGCAGAGAAATTCGACCGCTTCGCGGGCTTTGGCTGGGGGATGTTGTCGGGCAGCGGCTGATCCGCATCGGGTTCGGCGCCGAGCTGCCAGGCAAAGGCCAGTGAACTGGGCAAGCTGACCGGGACCGGCTTCGGCAGATTGTCGGGGCTTTGCAGATCAAGCGTCACGACGGCACGTTCCCGCCCTTCGTCGCCGCGCGACCATTGCACGGCAATCAGGATCACGTGCAGCAGCAAGGCCACCGCAAATGCTGCGCTCCAATGTCGCCAACCGAGTGTCATGAACTGAGGCTACCGAATTTTCTTTCGGACGAACGACAAACCCCGGCCCGGCATTGCCGGCCCGGGGTGCTCGCACCCTGGTGGGGCAGGCCCTACCAGTAGGTGCCCCGGAATAGATTGGCAAAGATCACGCCTTTCGGGGTGAGCCGGTCGTCATCCTCTTCATCCTTGTCGCCCTTGGCGGCCGACGAAGATGGGAACAAGGCGTAGCCCTGGGACAGGACGAAATCGTTGACCTTGGGCCACAACGCATAAGACAGCTCACCGGCCTGACCCAACGCCGTCTTGATCCGCTTGGGTCGCTCAACAATCGCCTTGACCAGCAGATTGGCTGCCTGATCCGGCGTGTAGGTCGGCACGTAATCGTAGAGCTTGGTCGGCGCGATCATCGGCGTGCGCACCAATGGCATGTAGATGGTCGTCACCTCGATACCGGTGTGCTTGATCTCGGCCGACAGACAGCGGCCGAAGGCATCCAGCGCCGCTTTGGAGGCCACATAGGCCGAAAACCGCGGAACGTTGGTCAGCACGCCGATGGACGACACGTTGATGATCTGACCTTTCTTGCGCCGGGTCATCGACGGCAGCAGCGCGAGGATCAGACGCACGGTGCCGAAATAGTTCAGCTGCATGGTGCGCTGGAAATCATGAAAGCGATCCAGCGACTCGGCCACGCTGCGCCGGATCGAGCGACCGGCGTTGTTGACCAGAATGTCGACATGGTCATGGTCAGCGATGACCTGAGCGGCCATCGCGTCAATGGCGTCGAGATCGTTCAGATCGCAGGGGTACACCCATGCCTGACCACCCAGCCGTTCGATGACCCGCTGCGTCTCTTCCAGTTTCTCCCGCGTGCGGGCCACCAGCAGCACGCGGGCACCCGCCTTGCCGAGCTTGCGCGCCGTGGTGAAGCCGATACCGGACGACGCACCGGTGATCAGCACCGTCTTGCCGCGCACCCGCTTGAGCAGTGATTTGCTCACGCTGATGTCGGTGTCCAGGTGGGTTTCCCAGAACTGCCACAAGGTCTCGGCGTAGGTCGGCAGTGATGGGCACTCGATACCCGAGTCGGCCAGCGCGTGCCGCGTTTGCGCATCATCAAACACCGCGCGGCTGCGAACATAGCCGAACACCGAAATCGGAATACCCAGAGAGCTGGACAGGCCACGTTTGGCCAAATCCAGCCCCGGCAACTTGCCAATCCGATCGGCAATCGCACCCGGCATGGCCGGCAGGCCCTTCGCGTCGACGGTGAAGGCCATCTCCGGCCCATGTGCGGCACTGAAGAAGGCGGACATGACATCGGCCACGCCGGGCGATGGCGTCTCGACCAGATGGAACACCTGCCCGTCCAGGCCGTCCTTGTGTGCCAGGTAGACCATGGCGTTCACGACATAGTCCACCGGCGCCAGCGGCATCTTGCCGCCGTCCAGGCCCAGCAACGGGATCCACTTGGGAATGTGATCGCGGATCTGCTGAATGGCCTTGAAGAAGTAGTACGGGCCATCGATCTTGTCGATCTCGCCGGTCTGCGAGTGGCCCAGCACCATGCCGGGGCGGTAGATGCGAATCGGCACCTGCGCCTCGTCCCGCACGATGCCTTCGGACTGGAACTTGGTGCGGAAATACGGGTGATTCAGCGATTGCCCTTCATCGAACATCGACTCGGTGAATGTGCCGCTGAAATCACCGCCGGCCACCGCTACCGAACTGACGTGATGCAGCGTGGGCGTGCGCTCCTTGCTGACGAGATCGTTGACCAGCTGAACAACGTTGCGCGTCCCGGCATTGTTGATGCGGTCGGCGACCTCGTCGTCCATGTTCATGTCGTAAATGGCAGCAAGGTGAAACACATGGTCGATCTTGCCGACCAGCGCCGCTCGGGCCTTGGCGTTGCCAATCACGGCCGGCTCGGCGATGTCACCCCAGACCGGCTTGAGCTGCTTGCCCAGATCGCCCAGGCGCTCCTTGAGGCCCTCGAACTTGTCGGCCGACTGCTCACGCACCAGCACGTGAACGGTGCCGCGCTCGGCCAGCGACTCGACGAGGAATCGTCCGATGAACCCCGTTGCCCCAGTGACCAGATAATTCATGCGCATTGTCTCCTTGCCGGCAGTTCTGATGCTGTCTTGACCCGAGGCAAACGCTGCGCCGCCCAGCCCGACAACAATGTGATGGCCCGGTGATTATCAACGTCCGCGCCGGGCAATTCCATCGCCCGAGGTCGGATCGGTCAAATGCCGATCCCGTGCTAGCCTCGCGTGACACGCGCAAGCGAGCGCGCGCCGCGGACCGTTAGGAGCAGGTCAATGCCCGAAGTCGAATCAGGATCAGTGGCGGTACTGGGTGCCACCGGCGCCGTCGGCCGGGCCGTCTGTCGTCAACTGGCAACGCTGGGCAGTCCTGGTCACGCAATCGTGCGGCGCCCAACCGAAGCGGTGGAAGGCTTTCCGGCGCGTGTCGTCGACTTCGCCCGCGCCGTCGATCTCACCGACGCGCTGCGCGTGACCCGCGTGATCTGCTGCCTGGGCACAACCCAGGCCAAGGCCGGGCGCGATGGTCTGCGCGCGGTGGATCGCGATCTGGTCCTGCACTGCGCTGAACGGGCTTCTCGCGCCGGCGCCGAGGTGTTCACCGTGGTCTCGGCGGTGGGTGCCAGCCGGCGATCGCTCAGCTTCTACAGTCGGGTGAAGGGCGAGATGGAAAACGGGCTGAGCCGCATCCGCCTGGATACGGTGCACATCGTCCGGCCATCGCTGCTACTCGGCGACCGCGACGAAACCCGCCCCGCCGAGGCCGTCAGCCAGCTTATCGCGCCGCTGATCAACCCTGTACTGCCGCTGCGGTATCGCGCGATTTCCGTCGATGCGGTCGCCCGTGCGCTCATCCAGCTCTCGGGACCATCCACGCCCGGCGTCTGGTTGCACGAACTGCCTCTGGGCGGGCGTCGCTCTCGGCGGCTGGACGCCTGACCAACGCCGCTTGGCGTTCAGGCGGCGGCCGGCTGCTCGGCCAGCGCACGAATGCGCTCGACCATGGCGTAAAACCCGTTGCGCCGGTTCATCGACAAGTGACTCTCCAGCCCGAGCCGGCCGAACAAGGCTTTGATGTCGGTTTGGCGGATCTGCTCGGCGGTCTTGTCGGAATAGGCCATGAACAGCAGCGCGATCAATCCCTTGACAATGTGCGCGTCGGAATCGCCGCGAAAGTGCAGCTTTGGCGGCGACTCGGCGCTAATCTCGTGTGTGAGCCACACCTGGCTCATGCAGCCACGCACGCGAGTCTGTTCGGTTTTTTCGGCCTCGGGCATCGGTTCGAGCTGCCGCCCGAGATCGATGAGATAGCGGTAGCGCTCTTCCCAGGGGCCAAGCAATTCGAAGTTGTCTGCGAGGGTTTCGATATCCATGCCGCAAGTTTATGGAAGCTCCGGGCGAATCGCACGGCCGGGCGGACGTCTGCCGGCGCTGAAGAACACCGTTGAGGAACCCTGATCGATTCTGACGGTCGGCCATGAGGGCGGTTGTTCACCACCCAAGTGAAGTGATCGGGCCGTGCTAGGTTTTTTTTCAAGATCAACAGGAGCGACATCTATGCGCCGACAGGCAGCAAGGAAGCAATGGGCAACGAGGCTGGTGGTAGCGTTCGGCGTCGCGGTCAGCCCGGCCATCGCGCAGGAAACAGCGCCGCTGCAGACCACGCCGCTGGACAATGCAGAGCTGCGGGTTGGCGTGAAACAAGCCCCGCCCTTCGTCGTCAAGCAGGGCGACGGCCAGTGGTCCGGGCTCGCGGTCGACCTGTGGCGGCGCATGGCTTCGCTGACACAGCTGGACTACGTGCTGGTCGAGCAGCCTTCGGCCGGCGCGCTGGTCGAGGCGGCGGAATCCGGCCGCATTGATGTCGGCATCGGTGCGATCACCGTCACGGCAGATCGCGAGCGCCGCATCGACTTCACCCTGCCCTACTTCAACGCCGGTCTCGGCATCGCCACGCAACGCGCGGAAGGCGGCCTGCTGACCACCTTGAAGCGACTGGTGTCGTGGCAGTTCCTGTCCGCGGTCGCGGTGCTGGGCCTGGTGCTGCTGCTGGTGGGGCTGCTGATCTGGGTGCTGGAGCGACGGCGCAACGCCGAGCAATTCGGCGGGCCGGCCAGCCAGGGCATCGGCAACGGCTTCTGGTGGTCGGCCGTCACGATGACCACGGTGGGCTACGGCGACAAGGCGCCGATCACCCCGGCCGGGCGCTTTGTCGCACTGATCTGGATGTTTGTCAGCGTGATTACGGTATCCGGCTTCACCGCCGCCATTGCCTCGGCGTTCACGGTCGATCAGCTGGCGAGCCGCGTGCAGGGACCGTCCGATCTGCCCAAGGTCCAGGTGGGTGCGCTGGCAGACTCGGCCTCCATCGACTATCTCGCCGAGCTGGGCGTGCGGCCTGCCACCTTCTCCAGCATCGACGCAGCCGTCTCCGCGTTGAACGATGGCGACATCGACGCGGTGGTTCACGACTCGCCGATCCTGCGCGCCACGCTCAACGCTGGTGGCTATTCGGATCTGCTCGTGCTGGACCGGTTGTTACGTCCCGAGGACTACGCCTTTGTCGTGGCCCAGGGCTCACCCCTGCGCGAGCAACTCAACCCGGCATTGCTGGAAGTGCTGCAAAGCGATGACTGGCCCGGTCTGCAAGCGCGTCATATCGGCCCCTGAGGCCTGACCCGAGCCTACATGCCGAGCATGTCCAGTACGCCGACGGCGATCAGGTAAATCGCGACGATGTAGTTGAGCAGGCGCGGTACCAGCAGTATCGCCACGCCGGCGGCAATGGAGATCAGCGGAATCAGTTCGATGTGAATGGTCATGTCTCGTCCTTGTAAGCAATCCGGTGCCGGACGGTTAGCGCTTCTTGCCGAATACGGCGAGCAGCAAGCCCAGCGTGGCGCTGGCGACACCGCCGATGAAGTACCAGGTCGTCGCGTCCGAGTAGCGACCGGTTAGCGATTCCGACAATTCCTCGGTCAAGGATTGTGACGCGTTGTAGCCCAGTGCGATGAGACTGATGCCGACGACCAGCGCGACGATGCCAACGATGCGAACGGGGTGCATCCTGCTCTCCCTTCAGGAAATACTGTGATCGCCAAGCCTAACCGAGTCGGTGGAACGGCTGCGAGCAGGGCATCACAGCTTGAGCGACCCCGCCAGCCGTTGCAGGCGCTCCGCGCGCTCGGCCGACACCTCCGGGTAGTCCGGGTCCATGGCCTCCAGCGTCTGGCGAATGGTTCTGGCGACGATCAGCCGCGCCGTCGGCTTGTGGTCGGCCGGGATCACATACCACGGCGCCCAGGCGGCATGCGTGGCTCGGATCGCGGCCTGGTAGGCCACCATGTAATCGTCCCAGTGCTCGCGCTCGCGCACGTCCGCCTCATCGAACTTCCAGTGCTTGTCCGGGCGTTGCAGCCGGCGCAGAAACCGCCGCTTCTGCTCGCCCTGTGACAGGTTGAGCCAGAACTTCAGCACCACGGTGCGGTTGAAGGCCAGATGCCGTTCATGCGCCGCAATGGAACGCAGCCGTTCGTCCCAGAAGGCGGTGTCCTGCGGCAGGCCCGTGCGCTCCGGGTGCACGCGGGCAATCAGCACATCCTCGTAGTGGCTGCGGTTGAACACGCCGATGTGTCCGACCGCCGGCAGGGCGCGCACCGCACGCCACAGAAAATCATGGTCGCGCTCGCGATGGGTCGGCGCCTTGAACGAGGTCACCTGCACGCCGGAGGGATTCACCCCGGAAAACACCGCGCGGATCGTGCTGTCCTTGCCGCCGGCATCCATGGCCTGAAACACCACGAGCAAGGCCTGCCCCGCCTCGGCGTACAGGCGGCGCTGCAGGTCGTGGATGGCGTCGACCTGGTCCGCCAGCCGGTCCTTCAATTCAGACTTGTCCGGCCCATCATCAGCCGGGGCCGTGGCCCAGTCGCAAACGTCGAAGCCCGGCGCGTCGTCGACACGAAACGGGCTGGCCGGAAAGTCGGTGAACGGCCGGGACGGCGTGTCGCTGCTGCTGGCGTCGCCCGGCATCGGCTCAGGCGCGGTTGTAGTCGTCCTGGAAGCGGACGATGTCGTCCTCGCCCAGGTAGCTGCCCGACTGCACCTCAATCAGTTCCAGCGGAATCACGCCGGGATTCTCGAGCCGGTGCGTGGTGCCCAGCGGAATATAGGTGGACTGGTCTTCGGTCAGAGTCAGGGTCTCGTCGCCCTTGGTCACGATCGCCGTGCCCTGCACCACAATCCAGTGCTCCGCGCGGTGGTGATGCATCTGCAGCGACAGCTTGCACTTGGGCTTGACCACAATCCGCTTGACCTGAAAACGCGCACCCAGGGCAATGGTCTCGTAGCTGCCCCAGGGCCGATAGACGATGGCGTGGTGCAACGCCTCGCTGCGCTTGGCCGCCTTGAGCTGCCCGACGATGGCCTTGACGTCCTGCACCCGGTCCCGGCTGGCGACCAGCACGGCATCGGTGGTGTCGACGATCACCGTGTTGTCCAGGCCCACCGTGGCGACCAGGCGCCCGTCGTTGGAGCGCACGAAGGTGTTGGTCGTGTCATGGGTGAGCACATCGCCCTGCAGCACGTTGCCCTCGCCGTCTGGCGTGTTCACCGTGCCCATGTACGTCCAGGAGCCCACGTCGTCCCAGCCCACGCTCAGCGGCACGACAGCGGCGCGCGCGGTCTTTTCCATCACCGCGTAATCGATGGAGTCCTCCGGCGACTTGGCGAATGCCGTCTTGTCCAGCCGCAGAAAGTCCAGATCCTCCTGGCCCTGGCTCACGGCGGCCATGGCCGCGTCGAGAATGTCCGGCGCCTGTTCGCGCATCTCGTCGAGCAGCGTGCCGGCCTGGAAGACGAACATGCCGCTGTTCCACAGGAAGTCACCGCTGGCGATGTACTGCTCGGCGGTCTCGGTGTCGGGCTTCTCGCGGAAGGTCTTGACGGTGAAGCCGTCGCCCACGGGATCACCGGTCTGGATATAGCCATAGCCGGTTTCCGGCCGGGTCGGGGTCACCCCGAAGGTCACCAGATGGCCTTCGGCGGCCAGCGCCGCAGCGGTCTCGGCCGTCCTGGCAAAACCCGCGGTGTCGGTGATCACATGATCTGCCGCCATCAGGATCAGCACGGCATCACGGCCGTAGCGTTCGGCCACCAGCGTCGCCGCCACGGCGGCGGCCGGCGCGGTATTGCGCCCGACCGGTTCCAGCACGATGGTGGCTTCGGTTTCGCCCGTCTGCTGCAACTGCTCGGCAACGATGAAGCGATGATCTTCGCCGCAGATCACCATCGGCGGCTGCACGTCCGGCAGCGCCGCGCCACGCTCCACGGTGGCCTGCAACATGGTCTGGTCACCGGCCAGCTTCAGAAACTGCTTGGGAAACAGCCCGCGGGACATGGGCCAGAGTCGGGTGCCGGAACCGCCGGCCAGCAGGACGGGAACGATCATGTCTTTCCTTAAAGGTGGTTTTGTTGTGTGAGCGATATGAGCTCGCGTCAGCATAGTACCGCGACCCGCCGCCCGTTTTGCAGCCCGTCAAAGACGCCCAGCAAGCCGCCTGCTCAAACCGCAGAACCTGGAGCGGGCGCACGGTGAAGCGCGGGTGAAATCAAGCTGCGCATGTTGCACTGCGACGGGGGTGTCATGAGCAGTTTGCGAATGCGCAATTCGGGGGGTAGCCGACGACCGGTCAATGCAGTTATGCACCGATTCTTCAATCCGCAGTAAACGCTTGCACGTCAAGGAATTGAAGGGGTTCACCCACGGTTTATCCACAGGCTTGTTCGCGCACGAACACTACATCTAGTGGTCCAAGCTGCTGTCAACCACAATATTTGGGGTTGACGCGTCTTGTAGATGAATTAAGTTCCAACGCGTCGGGACCTTCGGACGGGTCCCTAGCCGCAGCCCCAGGGGGACACCCAATGCAAACCGAGGCATCCAACCTCTCCAAAGACACAACGCCGCGCGCGCCAGCCGCTGCGCGCGAAACCCAGACCAGCCAGCCGGAACTGAGCGCCACCGCGCCGGGCAGCTATAAGGTCATCCGCCGCAACGGCAAGGTCACGCCGTTTGACGCCAGCAAGGTCGAAGTGGCGCTGACCAAGGCGTTCCTGGCCGTGGAAGGTGGTGGCGCTGCCGCCAGCGCCCGCGTGCACGAAAAGGTGCGCAGCCTGGCCCAGCAGGTCGCCCAGGCCGTGACCCGCAATCTCAGCGGCGGCGGCACGGTGCATATCGAAGACATCCAGGACCAGGTCGAGCT